>CAIYTD010000036.1 GCA_903928955.1 Oligoflexia bacterium
ATGCTAGCGACTCAGTGTGCGAAGTTTTACCAAATACCTTTATTTCTAAACAAGAAACAGAGTGCATATCTCTTTCAACTGATTCAGAGAGTGATGAACCACCTCCAGCCATTCAGCGTACTAAAGTAACTAAAGATCTAATAATAACGCACCAAGATTATAAAACTAAAAAGTCGTTTTGCAGAAAAGATGTTAAGTGTTCATCTGATAAGAGATCTGGTTTTATTCAGGCATTGCCACCAACAGATATTAATAAGATGACTAGTAACGAGCTAGAATTCAACAGGGAAGCAGCTTTAGATTGCGAAGATAAACACTATAAAATTCCATTATGCACTTTAAGGAGTGGAGAAATTCGTACTAGACAGAAAAAAAGATGGAGCATAGCTGAAAAACAAGACAAAGGAGTTACGAGACTTGAATGGTTTGGGGTTTCGTGGCACACTCCTAAAATTAAAAATACCTGTCATATGGACACTTTTTTGACTCATATGACGTTCAGGTGTAGAGTTGATCCAAAATACCCGGAAAGAAATTTTCTCATACCTCAACATGGCTACGAAGGTATTTTAAGACAAATTTGCAATGAATACATAGCGTTACCTCGAATTCTTTCTGAAAAAACGAGACTTCATCACCATGAACATTGGAAAACAATGTGGATAAAATTTTTTGATTACGAAAAAGGTAAGCTTTTAGACAAAAATAAACTTGTGGACTTTCCTGGCTCAGAAACCAGTTCAATTGTGGAGAATTTCGAGCAGTCTAACCTAAAATTTTTTTCCTATATTTGCCCTTGCGATGAAAAGCCAGTCAAAATAAAAACTAATCTTAATGTTTACACACTTTTTACTATTGAGCAAATCATAACTTTATCTAGGGAAAGACAAACAAATGACAATGAATACAAACTACCTCTAAATATGAAATATGAAGATGCTGCCTATAACTGGTGCAAAAAATGCAAAGGTGATGTAACAATTAATTATATTTTTGTGCCTGCTACTACTTGGATGATTTATTTGCAACTACCCTCTGAAAGAATTTCAGGCGCTTTTTCACTGCAAGGTAAGGCTCCAAAGGCCTATATTTTTGATATTTCTAAAGTTCCAAAAACTTTTGTTGCTCACGAACTTTATTTGGAAACGCATGTTGAATTTGAACTTGGTTACATCTCGCTAAGTACCACAGTCAAAATTGCAGGCATAACTCATCATCTTTCTCTTCAGTACTTTAACAGTAAATTTTATTATTACGACGACATGGACCAAGGAAAATTGGTGCTTGCATCAGATCCTAATGCTCTCATCATTTCAAAGAAACTTAGTGTAACAGCTATAGTATATTTTAGACCTTGAATTTTTTTCTGCTGCTTTTTTTGTGTTGCAGAATCAGCGAGTTCGTCGTCAACTCATGGACGAAGACAAACTTGCCGAACTGGATCTAGACAACACAGATTTTGACGATAACATTGAACTTCCCGATTTTACAATGGAGACTGAAACTATTGAAGACGAAAACGAAGATGCTATTTTTAGAGAAGAAGCTCAAGAAACAGGCGGCGACGTACTTGACCTTACATTTGAAAATACCATGGAATTGTGGTTGGATACATTGAGAAATAGCTCTTGGGTTAAGAATATGAATAACAACCTCCGCACTTTGGGACGACTATCTCTGAATCAGCAAGATGTTATTAATGCTTTGGATGAAAAAATTGTACCAACTGAGTCCCCTCTAGAGACCACCACCCAAGAGTATCTCCAAATTCCTGCCATTA
>CAIYTD010000037.1 GCA_903928955.1 Oligoflexia bacterium
ACAGTGACAGCAAATTATTAAAACTTGAGTATCCAAAAATAGAAAATAAATTTAAAAATCACAAAACAAGATTGGATAAGATTTCTGGTAAAAGAATTAGCACCAGACTATTCGAAAATACGAAGACTACAAAAAAAGACTTAGGTTTTATTTTATCCGGCCTTAAAGCCTGGAATGGCTTAGAGCATAGGTCTTACCCGTCAGCAGGTGCTACATATTGTACTGAAACATATATTGTCTGTTTTAATGTCGAGAGTTTTCATGAGAAAGTACTTTATTATAACGCAGAATCTCATGCAGTTATAGATACAGGCCTAAAAGCACCTCCATGGAAAATTGCTAAAGAAAACTTAAATATAGAAGTTAAGGGAACCCCTGGATTGTTAATCATATTAGTATCGTTTTATGGTCGGGCTACAGAAAAATATGATGAGCGAGGTGGTCGGTTTGCCCTCCTTGAGACAGGTGCAGCAATGCAACAAGTATCGCTAAAAATAGCCGAATCTAAAAAACTTAAGGGTGTTATTTGTGGTGGCATGAGAGATGAATATTGGATTAAAAGGCTTGGTCTAGATAATGAAAATTGCATGATAGCAATAGGATATTTAGCCGGTAAATAAGTTAAAATAAAGTATATAATTCATACTGATTAACTACCATTTAAACATTCGAAATAGTCAAAATTACGTTATTTAAATTTTGTGTTGGCTAAACTAAATGACATTCAATATTGCTGACAAGCCATAAAATCACACCTTTAATGCAGGCAAAATAAGCTTAGATCTTTACTTTTGGCTGCTTGGGTTTCTTAACTTCTTTTCGTCCTTTATCCTTAGACATGATAACTCTTTCTTTTATTTAATTAGCTCATCATTAATTTATGTTATTTATAAGATGATTATGCTTATAATACATCTTGAACTGATATTTAAAAAATCATTCAATAATGTGGTCTACTTAAACCCTCGAGACATTAAGCACCCGATTGGCCTCAACTTGCTGGAACTACCTGACGACCTTGATGAAGACGAATTGCTGGTCGAACAAGAGCGCGTAACTGAAGCCGTAGTGTCAGTCCTACGGAAAGTCTTTGCCTTGTTTAGGTTTTTGCGGACTCGCGGCCTCGCTTGACACATAACAGATTAAGCGTATAATTATTCGTAATAGTTAGCAAAAACAAAAAGTCTATATGGAACCTAACATATTACAAGCGCGAGAAGCGGCATTTACAGGGCAGGAACATGTTGGTAAGTGGTATCAACCCGGGCCAGAGCAACTACAGAATAATCCACAGCACCGTCTAGAACACGAACAATCTGATGTCCAAACTTTTGTAGAACTGGGCGAAATTGCCGAGCAAGCAACTCTAGCTCCCGGCGAAGAAGCATTAGATCCCGAAGATCTGTTAGAGCCCGAAACCAGGCAGGCGGTCAAAGAATTAATACATTCCGAGACGCCTGAACCCAGGAAGGCAGAAATCCTTGAATCGCTTTGGCAGCGCGGCGGCAAGAGTGCCGTGATCTCCATCGGTATGGGTACCACCTTGGGCATGGGTCGTTTTAAGTTAGATGGAGCGATAGAAGGGCTTGAGCCAAACCTTGACATCAAGCTCTCCGACCTATTGATCAAGGATGAACGAGACGCCGCAATCCTGACTGAAGTCGTTTCACTTGATTCACGTTTAGACGAGCAGTTACACCGGCCTGTCTTTGAAGAGGACATATTTAACAAGGGTAAAATGGCGCCGACTGGAGCTGTAGGCTGGTTGAAGTATGAAGCTCAAGGAATCGCCGGTGAAGCAACCGTCTTGAGTATGACTGGTAGTGAAGTAGCTGATTTATTGTCGAGTGCCGACCCGTTAGACAAAGAACTAGGAACATTAATTGAAAACTATGTCATTTATGATAAAGACTGGAATGATTTGCTGGCAGCTAAGCTTGTAGATGGCGTTCCAGATGCCGATCGCCAGCAAAAAGTTGAGGATTTTATAAATGCTGGACACGGGACGGTAGTTACCGATACTTGCTTGGAAGCGTTCCCCGATCTGGATCACAAGACCATAGCATCCAAGCTAATTGAAACCAAGCAAGGTTCTACACTTACTAGTAATTTTGAAAAGTTTGAAGGGCTAAGTCAGCAAGAAGTTTTCAAGGCCCTAGATGCATCCGGCCAAGCCGGTGATTTAGCCTATAACCTAGATAAGTTTCCTGAACTCGATGTTACGGAAGTTGCTTTGGCTGTAGTAAGATCAGGTAATTCATTCAATGTCACTATGAACGCTGAGAAGTTTAGTTCGGGTGATCAAGAAGCAATCGTTGATGCAGTTTTACAATCAGGCGACGATTCAATTTTGTTTCACCTTGATGCTTTTCCCACTGTCGATCAAAATGCTCTCGTTCGAAAACTTGAAGCGAATTTCCCCGATTGGCATACCTTTAGACTAAAGAATCTTCATGGTCTTGAGCCGGCTGTCGCGCTTGAGATAGCCCAAAGAAGACCAGACAGCATACCAGATATTTTCAAGGCCATTGACAGCTTCACTACACTGAACGATCCTGACTTTATCGACGCAGTACTGGCTGGTGGCTACGCTCAGCAACTCGTTGGTGGTATTGAAAAGATTTCCCCAGAAGATCCTAGTTTTATTATTTCGAAAGTTCTAGACTCTACTCAGCCCTGGACATTAATTGATTCGGTCGAAGCTCTGCATGTCGATAAAGCGAAACTTGTCAGTGCTCTCGTTCGAGAAGGACAACTGGATGCCAACGGAGCACTAGAAAAGCTGGCACCATTCGATGCCCAAACGGCATTTGAGTTTTATAAAACTAACCCCGATCTTTTTTTGAAGTATGTTGAAAGTTTTGAGCTCAACAATACCACCTATTTACTAATGGTGGCTGATGGTCTGTACACTATGAGATCACCATACGACATCAGAACTGCTCATGAGAAGTTGGTTGGTGTTGATCCGGAAATCCTGGCGGCCGTGAGGTCGCCATCCCAAGCTGTTTATCAGGCCGGTGACTATCTGATATCCCACCGGACCGAATTCCCAGATATTACCGATCAAAAGTTAATTGAGCTGCTTGCCTCAAGTAACCGAGTGCATGAGCTATTTAGATGGGGTGAAGACATCGTGAATCCCAAAGTACTGGCTGAATACTTGATTGGCGAAGGCGACTATCGAACAATTCTATATCATCCTGACAGGTTTGACTTCATTGACAAGCAAGACCTGTACGACAGGTTAGTAAAGTCTGAAGAATACGGTTTAGTAATTGATAATCGAGATCAGTTTGAGCAATACGACCCGAAGGTAATGTTCACCGACCTTGTGGCGAAAGGTAAGTTCAATATAGTTGTCGGGTCAATAAAGCATTTTTCTGAACATCTCGACGCACCTACCATGGATAATTTTGCAGTCGGCTTATTATCAACCTTTACACCAGAAACTGCTGCTGCGTCGGTCTCTCGTATTCTTGATCTAAAGCTTGAAATCGAGCTCCCCCGGCTTGGTCAGTTACTCCTAGAACAGAAGCAAGGCAAGCTGTTGGTCACGCATAGACAGAACTTCCCGAATATTTCTGATGTCGAAATTTACGATACGCTAGTCGAAAGGGGTAGCTTTGATCTCATAGTCGGCCACTCCCGAACACTCAATCTGGAGTCTGGGCAGTTGTTCGATCTATTGATTGAGAATAGTGAGTTTGGTTTAGTTCAGAGAAATATCCCAATATTTGCTAGACAACTAACAACAGAAACAATTGAGTTAATCGCCCAAAATTCCAGTGATCTTAACTATCTGGTAGATTCGCTAACCAGAGCGGGTATAAGTGAATCCACGCTCCCTCGCTCACTAACCCTTGCAATCGATATTGACGGCGAGTTCGCTGTTAGTGAACTTGTTAGTACCATTACCGGCATTCTGTCTGGTGAAGAAATTCAGGACGAAGGGTTACGGCTACTAGGTGTTACGAAAGTAGGTGAAGCTGGAGTTGAACAGCTCAAAGCTGGTCTGAATAAATTCACCGAAAAGTTAATGATAACTGGCCAAATCGATATCGCCCAGGTGCGCAGCAACCCAGTACTTCAATCAACGTTAATGCGGTTGACAAGATTTGACTCCAGTTCATTTGGGAGAAATGACCGGCAAACATTCGAGGCATTATTGGCAAAAGTCCAACAGCGAAGTAATAGCGGAAGCGTAGAAACCATAACGCCATCAACTGTCAGTGTAGCCATGCTCGATAAAGAAGCGCGTGCTACGTTCGAAGTGAGCGAGGATGGTGCTAGTGAGTGGCGAACGTATGTAGCCCAGGTTAAGCGAGCCAAAGATATTCTGAAGGAAGATGGATCGCTAAATATGGATGAGCTTAATTTGCTACTTGGTGAGGTTGAACTACTGGTTAATGGCCGAGTCGAAGACACAATTGCCGGCACCGAGAAAATGCGCCAAAAAATAGCCGCCAAACCAGAATTAGCCGATAAACTTCAACCAAAACTTGAAGAACAACTGGCTCTCGTCGAATCACTCCGACAGATTGATCGCAGCACCTTGATGAATTTTGACACGTTCTTTACCCACATCCAGACTTTGGCCCCGTTTAAAGAAATGCGTGGCCCAATCGGTACAATGATGACCGTCGCAGCACTTGGACAGTCCGGTCGAAGGCCAGACGCAGAAGTCAGAGTCGATAAAGATGGCAAGCCGATAGCTCCTACACTCGATGAAGTTAATGAGATGGCTGACTTTGTCGGCAGAATAACTAACCAAGAAACTTGGGGTCCTCTATTTGGCGCTATGGGTGAGAGTAAGGCTATTGATACCATCCTAAGCATCGATGCCTTAACCAGCAACATCCGGCGAGCCAAAACGATTGCCGCTTCTGGTACTATGCCACTACAACTTATCACTACCAACGGTCTGCTTATGGAGCTATCCGGACATATTGGTGATGCTTGTTGGGCTAGCAGATATGACTCGATTGCCGAAACATTTCCAAACTTTAGTTCAGTTATTATGGTTCAGAATGCCGGCACTAAACATGCCCGGATGGCTGGCTCCTCAATGCTCATAGAAGCCTCAAGTGCAGACGGAGAGCCGCTCTTAATTATCCGGGGGCTAAACCCAATCCAAAATGTTATTACTCAGTTGAGTACAACCGAGTTTTTGGATAGCTTCATAGACTATGTTAAGCAGATGGCCGCGCAGTCAGGTCGGCGAGTTGCCATGGTTATTGATGATCATAGCGGTGGAGCGGGTACCAACAGACCAGACCTACATGAAGCAATGCTAGCTAGAAGTGCTTCTCTGCCTAAAGCTGCACTAAATCCTAATGATCTGACCACTTTCAATGGTTACGACATAAGCCAAAAAACTTATTTTGTATAGTGAACAAGTAGTTGCTCATCACTTCATGATGAAGATAGCAATAAACTACTGGGCGTTTGGCTTATCAAACAGGTTGGGGGTCAACGTTAAATATTAGGTCGGTGTAGCTATTTGGTGATCCTGGCGGGATTCGAACCCGCGATCTTCTGGATGAGAACCAGATATCCTAAACCGCTAGACGACAGGACCAATTAAATAGATATTATAACAGATACAAACCTTTATTTCATTAGCTTAGTTCAGCAAGCGCAAGCAACTCTTTAGCTGGCATTTTTGCCAGTCATAATTTTTTGGATACTTTGTTAT
>CAIYTD010000038.1 GCA_903928955.1 Oligoflexia bacterium
CTTCGTTCTTGTTGCTCGAATCCCCCCCCATGAGCAGCAGCATATCTCAGCAAGTATTAAAGGTAATCACCTCCTCATCACTGGGTATCGAAGCAATGAAGAAACTATGGAGATTGATCCTGGGCAAGTACTGGGTTCAGCGATATTTCAAAGCTTTCATGAAACATTCCCCCTATCCTGGCCTGTCATCAGTTCTGATGTCAGCAAAGAAATTCAGGGAGATTTAGTGATTTTCAGAGTACCTAAAATGAATCAATTTAGCATACCCCCTGATTCAGAAAAACGACCTGATAAACTTCAGTCAGAGGCCTCACCGGTAAATGAAAACACTGCAAAAAAAACAGAACCCTATCGAAGAAACTCCAGCTCGGGGACTCTAAGCTAAGCTAATCTTCCACTAAATTTTCAAGCTCTTTGAGCATAAATCGAAGACGCGCTTGAAGTTCATTCAATTCTTTCAGATTACCCTTAAGACCTTCCAAAGCTTTTATTGAAGTTAAACGGGAGGGTTGATGCGTTTTCTTCCCAATCATTTCAGAAGGAATATAGGGAGTTACTTTAATAGTTCCTGTATCTGCTCTATTTAAATCTTCTGCTTTAATGACTTGCGAATAAAGCGGTTTTTTATCTTGACTTTGAGTTTGACGAAGATTTGGAAATATAAACCGAACTTTTTGACTCTGATCATTACTGGCTGACATAACTATGCTCCTTTAGGATGACTCAACCCACTTGTACAGTTGAGTAATAAAGCAATCTCGATGCCAGATGAAAAGGAAGTCTACTTCCTGTTTTTTAAAATAAAACTAAATCATATTAAGGAGTTAGAGCTCACTCCATTTACTACACCCTCAAAGGGCCTGACCACAATAAAGTCAACTGCCTAAGCTTTTCAAGCTGGATGTTCGATTGGCTTGCTTCTCAAAGCTCTTTACCATTCCAGGCAAACTGCCTTGAATGAGTCGCTTTAAGATGAATCCAGGAACAGGGACCTTAAACTCAATATCTAGAGAATAGATCACCTCGCTTTTTCCCTGACCCAGGGACTTTAATGCCCAGCATCCAGTATTTTTTTTAAAAAAGTTACTCTCTACTAAAGTCCAGCCAATTTGTCCTGCTTCTGGATTCGCCTGATGATCTAAAGTATAGGTCACATCTTGAGACATTAATTGAACTCGATATTTTACTCGAACAACACCATTAGCTTGTGGCTCAGAATGAGCGTAAGTACAACCCTCAACAAATTGAGGATAATCATCATATTGAATAATAACTGCGAAAAGCTTTTCTGGATCTACTGCTAAAACTTCCCGATATTCGGTTTGTGCCATGATTAATACCTAGGTTTTCGATCAAAATGGTGGTCGGCGTGGATAAATCGAACAGTACCGGATTCCGACCGCATGACAACAGAATGAGTACTTGCCCCTCCACTAAAAAAGCGAACTCCATCTAAAAACGTACCCTGAGTGACACCTGTAGCACAAAACATTACATTTCCAGCAGCCAGCTCACTTATCCCATAGACACGCTCTAAATGATGAATACCCATTTTCTTTGCTCGCTCTCGTTCTACATTATTTCGAAATTGAAGCTGACCTTGAAAATCTCCACCCATGCAGCGCAACGCGGCAGCAGCAATCACCCCCTCAGGAGCTCCTCCGCTCCCCATTAATACATCGACTCCGCTATCTCGCTTACAAGTTGCAATGGCAGCAGAAACATCACCATCTCCAATCAACCAAATCCGAGCGCCCGCACGACGCACCTCTGCAATGAGATCGGAATGCCTAGGTCGATCTAAGATAACAACCGTCAAATCATCTACATGACATTTCTTAGCCCGAGCAATATTTTTTAAATTCTCAGTAGGACTCGCTAAAAGGTCGATGACTCCTTTTGCATCTTGACCCACTGCTATTTTTTGCATGTAAGTATCAGGTGCATGCAAAAACTGACCTTCTTCAGCAATGGCAATCACAGCCAGAGAGTTATTACCCCCTCGAGCACAAATCGTAGTCCCTTCCAAAGGATCTAAAGCAAGATCTAACTTTGGACCCTCGCCACGCCCTACTTTTTCTCCAATATAAAGCATGGGAGCTTCATCTCGCTCGCCTTCACCAATGGCAACAGTGCCATCAAACTGAATAGAATTCAGCATGCTGCGCATCGCTTCTACAGCTGCATGGTCTGCAGCTTTTTCGTCTCCACGTCCCATAAGCCGCGCACTTTCTAGTGCAGCTGACTCTGTCACACGAACAAATTCTAATGCAAAATTTCGATCCATTTCATGCCCTTTCGAACTGCCTAGCACACCAATTTTTCAAATCCTGAGAAAGGTTAGAACTCAGGATGACCTTTTTTGCAATATCCAACTTACCTGGGTCAGGCTGGGGATCCAGAATCAAAAATAAATTCTCCATTCGCAAGATCCCTCTCAAATCACTTTGTTCAGAAGATGCACATACCCTTCCAGTGGAATATCCCTTTTTGTGATCCCACTGAATTAAACTTCCCAAAATATATAAGCTCAGCTTTTGATACTGACCGTCTACTAAGTCTTGAAGCAATAAATCCGTCCCCGAACGTCCATGAAACCAAAGCGTATCGTTTTTATGCGAAGGAAGAAGCTTCCATTCAGCACACAAAAACGAAGGATCTAAAAATTGGGCTATTTTTTTTGCGCTGTCTTCTGAAAGATTTTCAAACTTAAAACCCACTCGATCCGAGGTAAAGTTTTGAACAATCGTTTGAACAGCCACTTTCTCTCGATTTAAATTGAGAACCCCCGAATGCATTTGCCCAATTACAAAAAAAGAAAGGTCACTTCGATCCATAAGCCATACGCTCATGCCGCCCGCTGAAAGATTGGCAACCGAAAAAAGCTTTCCTGTTTGAGTCAGTCGAAATTGTTCAGAGGAAAGACAAAGACGAGGAAGCTGCCGCTTTTCATCATAGAGTTCTCCGCGAGGGTTCTCTCTAGAAATAACTTGAAGCTTCAGAGTTTTATTACCTGACTTCTTGCCTGCCTTCTTGACCCGCATGACACGCCTACTCCTTTTTATTAAGTATATAACTATCAGCAAGCAAATAGGGATTATTCTAGACAAACTCGACATCCCCTCTTAGTTATGAAGTGTGAAGACTCATTCTGATGATCTGAATTTTACAAATACCCCTAACCTTTTAACACTGACACGAATATTTTTTGTACCCATAGTGGTAGGCCTTTTATTTCTGCGAGATCCCACTTGGGACATCGTAACTGCTCTTTTATTCGCTGTAGCAAGCATTACAGACTATTTTGATGGCTATATTGCTCGCAGTCAAAATATTGAAACTATCTATGGAAAACTCATGGATCCGCTTGCTGATAAATTTCTCATTGTTTCAGCACTCATTATGCTCCAAGAACTAGGTCGAATTCATCCGATCGTCGTCATCCTGCTCATTTGTCGGGAGATGGCAATTACAGGACTCAGGGCACTCGCTAGCGCAGAGGGAGTCATCATTGGAGCATCCGCTTCAGCAAAATGGAAAACGGCGACTCAAATGATTGCAATCCCGTTTATTATAGGCCAAAAGTTATTTGGAATTCCTCTCTATTCAATAGGAATGGTGCTCCTTTATATCTCTCTGGCAATCAGCTTGTGGTCGGCTCAAGACTATATTGTTGATTTTTTCAAAGCACTCAAAGAATCTCGCAAACAAAAGTTGAATGAAAAAAACCTAGCACGCCAGGCCCGCCATGCGGCTCGCGCTGTCAGAATGGCAGCTAAAGCGGCCAAAGCTCAAAAAGAACTTGGCCCCCCCTAAAAAGGCTTCAAAAAGAATTCCCGATAGTCACATTTTTCGTAACCTCATTAATGACTATTTGACGTCCCACCAGCCTGAAAGCCCGTTTCGGTCCGCTTGCGCGGCGGTGATTCCCTTAAGCAGCTTTCTCTCCTCTTAGCGAGTCACGCCCGACTCGGAGAATATTCAAAGCGGCATTAATATCACGATCGTGATGCACATGAC
>CAIYTD010000039.1 GCA_903928955.1 Oligoflexia bacterium
CCGATCTCGATTTTACCTTTGCCAATAAAAGTGGCTGGATTCACTTTTTTTGAACGGGAATGGATTCTTGCAACAAGTTCTACGCCGAGAGTGTTCAAAAGACGGTGAAGTTCATCGAGGGAACCTTCATCAAAGCCTACACTTACGACACGCGGCTTTTCATCTCCGACGAATAGAGGCAAAAGTGAGTCAGTAGATTCAAGCATGAGTTAAACTCCAGTAGCGATCTGGATAGAATTTGACATATAAATCGGTTAGGAACAACTTTTATGAAAAAGAAAACAAAAACTCCATCCATGCCTTCTCTCTCGTTACTCACAGAAGGTGCAATAGAAGCCGCTCGCGCTTCCGGAAAAATTCTCAGTCGCACCTTTGGTAAAAAACTACAAATTTCTGAAAAAAAAGATGCTGGCTTAGTCACTCAAGCCGATATTGACTCGCAAAATCGTTCAGTCAGTCTCCTCAAAAAGGTTTCACCGCAATTTGGATTTTTAACAGAAGAAGCAAAACCAGAGGGAATCGAAAAACCCGGCCGTTGGATCATTGATCCTCTCGATGGAACTACTAATTTTGTACATGGATTTCCTATGTTTTGCGTATCGATTGCAGCCGAATGGAAAGGCGAACTCATTGTCGGAGTGATTTACCACCCGATTCTCGATGAACTCTATGTGGCTACTCGGGGAAAGGGAGCTACCTTAAATGGAAAAAAAATCCATGTCTCTCGCACGAAAAAATCTAAAAACGCCCTCCTGACAACGGGATTTACTTGCCAAAAAAGAGAATGGCTTCGAACTGAAATGCATGCCTTTGAACGACTTAGTGAAGCCACAAGAGCAATCAGACGATCTGGAAGTGCAGCTCTTGATCTCGCCTATACGGCCCGCGGAGTTTTTGACGGTTTTTGGGAACGACGTTTATCTCCTTGGGATGTCGCTGCTGGCGCATTAATAGTCATAGAAGCAGGAGGTCAAGTAACTGATTTCAATAGGAATGCCTTTCGTATTGACTCAGGAGAACTTCTAGCCTCGAACGGACTCATTCATTTAGAACTGATTAAAATGATTTCTTTACTCTAGACACGACTCTAAAGAATTCTTACAATAATAAATATGACATCCTGGGTCTATGTTTTCTCTCAATTCACCCCAGAAGCCCTTCTTTTTGAAGCACTGATAATCTTTCTCCTTATTTGTGTTTACACAGGGTTTTGGATTTTAAGAAAAAGAAAATTTGGAGCGATTGGTCAAGATATGCCTTCTGGACCAGTAAAATCCTATTTAAATGAGCTAATTACAAATGCAGAACAGGTGCGTTTACAGCTTTTTGGCCTCCTCACCGCATCGGAAAATTCAGCTTCCCAACTGTACCGACTCGTCGGAAGCAAGGGAACCAGCAATGAAAATTTAGGATCTGATCCAGAATTTGCAAAAAAATATTCCAATTTAGAAATGAAGAGTTTGGAACAATTAAAAGCTCTAGAATTAATGGCGACAGAAAAAACACGTCTTGAAAAAGACTTAAGAGAAGCTCTCAGTACAGCAGCAGCATCCCCCGAAGCAAATGATAATAGCGCAGATAGAGGCACCATCGTCAAGCTCCAACAAAAAGTTCAAGACCTGGAAGGTAAACTTGCTGAATACAATGTGATCGAGGATGA
>CAIYTD010000040.1 GCA_903928955.1 Oligoflexia bacterium
AGATTTTTTTTTGGAACTTCAAGATACATCTATTCCAGAGCAAGAGCACTCAAATGAAATTTTGAGTCAATGGGGGGCGCGTTATGGCGTGGAGTGTGTCGCAACAACAGACTGTCATTATTTAGATCCAGAAGATGCAGAGGCTCATGAAATTCTTCAATGTATTGAGCATGGAAAAAATTTAGACGTTGATCGACCTAAAAGTTTAGTCCCTTCTGAATATTATTTAAAATCTGAAACTACGATGCGGGAGAGGTTTGAACGATTTCCAAAGGCTTGCGATAATACACAGGTGATTGCGGATCGCTGTGAGCTTGAGTTTAAATTTAAAGACGATCAGGGAAGATCTATTTATCATTTACCTCAGTTTCGTCCTGAAAATATCGCTCTGGATGCTGAATTTGATTTAGTTGCATTTTTTCATACTGAAGCTCTTAAGGGGCTGAAAGTGAGATTTTCTGAACTTTCATTTAAAGAAAAAATTAAACGTCCTAATTGGGCAGAGTTGCAAAAAAAATATGAAGATCGGCTCAAAGATGAGCTGAATATGATCGTAAAGACCGGTTTTTCGGGTTATTTTTTGATTGTTGCGGATTTTATTAATTGGGCTAAATCTAATGGAATACCTGTAGGACCAGGTCGAGGTTCAGGGGCCGGCTCTCTAGTGGCTTATTCACTTAAAATTACTGATATTGATCCGATTCAATTTAATTTACTTTTTGAAAGATTCATTAATCCAGAGCGAATTAGTATGCCCGATTTTGACGTTGATTTTTGTCAAGATCGGAGAGGAGAAGTAATTGATTATGTTTCTAGAAAATACGGAGCAGACAACGTTTGTCAAATTATTACTTTTGGAAAGCTCCAAGCTCGTGCTGTGATTCGAGATGTGGGGAGAGTTTTAGGGCTATCTTTTTCAGAAACCGATCAGCTAACAAAACTTCTTCCGGATGAGCTGGATATTACCATTGAACGGGCTCTAAAAATGGAACCTCGTTTTAGAGAAAAAATGGAGACTGATCCAAAAGTTTCTCAGGTCATGCGTTATGCTCAATCTCTAGAAGGGCTTTATCGAAATGCAGGAATTCACGCTGCAGGTGTGATTATTACTGAGAAGCCTGTTGTCACCTATTGTCCTCTTTTTGTGGGAAGAGATGGAGATCTCGTCACTCAATTTGATAAAGATTTTTCTGAAGCCATTGGACTGGTTAAGTTCGATTTTCTCGGTTTAAAGACCTTGACCGTGATTGATAATGCTTTCAAAATGGTTCGAAATGTCGCGATTCCTGGTAGTCCGGATGCAGAGTTTACTTTAGAGCAAATGAACTACGAAGATCCTCAGGTTTTTGCCTTGATTAGTTCAGGAGATACGGATGGAGTTTTTCAGGTAGAAAGTTCGGGAATGAAGGATCTTTGTACCCGGCTTCTACCCGGATCTTTGGAAGATTTAACTGCCATCAATGCTTTGTATCGTCCAGGTCCTCTGGGTTCAGGGATGGTAGATGATTTCATTGATCGTAAACACGGACGTAAGGCGATGGCCTATGAAGTGGCTTCTCTAGAATCAATCTTGAAAGACACTTATGGCGTTATTTTGTATCAGGAACAAGTGATGCAAATTGCTAGAGAATTAGCAGGATATTCTCTGGGTCAGGCCGATTTACTTCGGAGAGCAATGGGCAAGAAGAAGCCTGAAGAAATGGCAAAACACCGCGAAATTTTTGTTAAAGGTGCAGTTAAAAAAGGTTTGAGAGCAGAAAAAGCAGAAACAATTTTCGATTTAATGGCAAAATTTGCCGAATATGGTTTCAATAAGTCCCATTCTGCTGCGTATGGAGTTTTAACTTACCAAACTGCTTATTTAAAGGCGCATTATCCGACTGAATTTATGGCAGCTTTGATGACGACAGAAATGGATAAT
>CAIYTD010000041.1 GCA_903928955.1 Oligoflexia bacterium
AATAAAATCAGAAACAGAAATATTGGCAAATCTTAATCCCATTCAATTTATGAAATCCTTTCGGTTCCTTCAAATACTCATTCAAATTCAAGAAGTAAATGAACGCAAGCATCAGCAGCAGCTGAAAAAGAAAAGTAAAGTTCCTAAATAAGGTCAGGTCGTCTTTTTTTTGTTTCTTCGACAATTTTCCGAATCTCTTGTGAGCGATCTTTATGGGCGATCAGTAAAGCCTCCCCCTGCTCCACTATGATTAAATCGTTTACCCCTAATAGGGCCACAAAACGCTTTGGAGTATCGATAATATTTCTTTCTGATTCCATTGCAAGAACTTCACCTGCAGTAACTACATTCGAGCCTTGTTGGGCATGCAGTGAGACTGCTAAATTTTCTAGTGATGTCCAACTCCCCAGGTCGTCCCAGCCACAATCAAGAGGAAAGGTAACCACATTTTTTGCTTTTTCCATGATTCCATAATCTATAGAAGTTGCGGTCATCAGAGGATAAACCTCTTCGATTTTTCCAAGGGATTTGTTCCAGGCTTTTTTCATTTCTGGCATAAATGCATCAAAAGCTTTTAAAATGACTTCTGCTCTCCAGAGAAACATTCCGCCATTCCAAAGGTAATCTCCTGATTGAATAAATTTCTGCGCTTTTTCAAGACTGGGCTTTTCAATGAACGATTCCACACGTTTAGGTAGAAGGGAGCTTTTATTTTCTGAAATTGGGCTAGTTTTCAGATATCCGTAGCCTGTTTCTGGTCGTGAAGGTTCAATGCCGAGGGTAACGAGATCGTCGTTTTCGGCAGCCCACTGTGCAGCTTTTTCGATAACAGAAATAAAGGAGTCTGGACGAGCAATATAATGATCCGAGGGCATGACCAGCATAATGCCTTTTGGGTTTTTTTCAGCTACTTGCCGAGCAGCCCAGTAAATACAGGGTGCAGTATTTCTTCCCTGGGGTTCAGCTAAAATTTCTACTCTCAATTCCATTTCCAAAATGGCTTGTTTTAAAAACTGCGTGGTAACGATCATTTTTTTTTCTGGACTTACCAGCTGATCAAATCGGGAGAGGGTTTGCTCTAAAAGGGAAACGGAAGAAGGGTGAAAGTTTAATAGCTGTTTAGGCCGCTTGGAAGTGCTTTTTGGCCAAAACCGTGTTCCGCTTCCACCTGCAATGACGACTAGAAAGAGATTTTTGTTGATCATGGTAAATTAGGGAGCAGATGTACCTGTTCGACCGTATCCGTCTTCGATGCGAACGACGTCATCTAATTGAGGTGTTGAAACTTCAAATACTTTACAGGTTTCCATCGCGATCATGCGATGTTTTTTGCCGGGAGGAATATGATGCGATTCACCGGGTAAAATTAAAATTTCTTCGAGATTGCCTGCGTTATTTTCAAAAATCAGGTTCATTTTGCCGGATTCGAGAAAGATCGTTTCTTCTTTTTGTCGATGGTATTGCAGGGAAAGCTGATGGCCTGCGTCGATGTGGAGGATTTTTCCAGCATAGTGAGTTGTTTTTGCCCAAATCAGCTCATAGCCCCAAGGTTTTTCAACGCGGTGAATTTTTTCTTTTGACATTAAAACCTCTTTAGTCTGATATTGAAGTCGCGATGAATGCATTCAAAGATTGGATGGTAAAAAAATACAACCTGCCAGCTGTGCTGTCAACCTCTTATATCCTCTTCTATTTGCGGGCCTTTACGGCGCACTTTCGGCTTTTTGTTGATTTGCCATGCGTTTGAGTACTTCTTGGTTTCTTTTAATGAGTAAAGTAGTTGCGCCTGCATTTTTACTTTGCGCTTTTTCTGGTAGATGGACGGGCCGTGGTATTTTGAGTCGGATGCCTCTTTTTTTGACCTCTTCTCGAAGTTCTTGATTTAAAATTTCATCTACTGTGCTGGCAACCCCTTGACCTTGCTCGGTGAATTCTAGTCGATTGGGGATAGGGTCGCTGAGGCTGCGTAGAATAGAGGTGGCTTCGATGGGAGTGTCGCCTGTTTTTCCTCCCATGCGTTTTTCTAAATGGATCCCCAAGGTAAACAAAAAGAGGCCCATCATAAAAAATAATAGTGTGAGAATAAACATCTCACCGCGACCATAGATGAATAATTTTTGACGGTAGTTCACGCAACGTCCATTTCTGGGGTCTTCAATAAAATATATTCATTTATCCCAGCTCTGTCAAACAAGTATGTATTTTGGACTTTGAGTTGTGGATTGGGACAGTTTAATGCGCAGCGAAAGAGGAGGGGTTGGCCTCCATCTTTCAATGATTTGTCCTTACAAAGGAGAATGGGAATGCGACTTTTAAATAATAAAGGACAAGGCTTAACGGAATATATCACTCTTTTAGTTTTGGTATCCCTAGTAGCAGTGGGTGCGACCAAAAGTGTCGGCAAGCTGATTCGAGAGAAAATAGAAACAGCAAGGAGACATATTAACTCGGATATTAATTTTGATGATGTGAGGTGAGAGTCAGTTCTAGATATTAGGTTGTTGCGTCTGGGATCTCAACCTATAAGCCGCAATAGCCTGATATCTAGAACTGACAACAGCCCCAAATGGAATGGTTACAATGAAAAAAAAGGGGAACCGGAAAGGAGAGCAAGGCCAGGTGCTTTTGGAATGGGTGCCTTGTCTTTTCTTGACGGTGTGCGTCGTTGCTGCAGGCACCCGTTTGCTTCGAAGCCATTGGGTTCGCGCAAAATGTATATTCCAAGTTTTTGAGAGCACTCATTCTCATTTAGTCGGGTTGCCTGTTTTTCATGCCTTCCCGCGTGTTCAAGTGGAAAGCCAAGCAGATCGAGTCGTAGGGATGATGGAGTGTGAGGAGGAGATTTTTAAAATGGAGTTGATGCGGCTGGAGACGAATCGGGAATGAAAGCGTGGAAATTTTTGGACTCCAGGGGAGTTTTTCAAATTCCCCTTTTGATGATTCTATGGGTTTGGGTGATTGCGGGATTTGGGATTTGGGGATTTTTTAGGAATGCGAGGTTTTTAGTGGAAACTCAATTGCGCTTAGACCGCTGCGTAGGACAAGTCGCTCTTCACTTTAAAAAGACCCTCGAATCCTTAGAGTCTTCGAATCAAAAAATCCAATCTCTGAGAGCGGAAATTCGAATAGCGGAATTAGAGCCCTGGCTCATTCCTCCTCTGGAGATTGCTTTGGGAGCTGTTGCTTTTCATCAAGGAGTGCTTCAGGCAGCTTGGTCGAGTCGGTGGGGGGCTTGGCTTTTATCAAAAGGATGTGGTGAGAGGGAGGATCGAGCACTTGCCTTGCCTCTTTTGAAGTATATCCGAGATCCTCCTGATCTCATTGGACTCCAACCGCTGAAGTGGGTGGGAGTTCTGCCGAGGGAGTTTTATTTTCATGTCAAAAATGGGAGTCGACACGCTGCAGCTTGTGTAGCGGAAGCGAGGGAGAAGGGAGAGAATCGGTATGAGGCGTTTTGGTGCCCTCCTCGTCGATCGAGCTGGACAAGTTTTGATTGAGACTTTTTTATGGATCACTCTCTTCGTTTTTATCTGTCTCGGATTTCATCGAGGGCTTCGAGAGGAGTATCAGCGCTTCAAAAATACGTTCACTCCGTATTCCGGCCGAGCCACCAGCTTAAAAAAATCTACTTTCAAAGGAGAGTGATGAGTGGAGTTCTTTTCAGCTCTTCCATTTTTTTGGGAATTTGGGCCAATGAGTTGTCGGAGGCAGAGGCAGTGAGAAAGTGGGAGCGGAGTCATTTGCCTTCTGAGCAAATTTTTGGATTTGCAATGGGAAGTCGACGACTTCTTTTCGTTTCAGATGACAAGAGAGTTCAGAAGTTGATCCACTCGATTTCGACCCATCTCGATGAAGCGGGATCGGTTTGGCTGAGTTCCGATTCGAATTGGGTGGCATTTTATTCTCATCCCGATCAAATGATTCAAGTTCGATTTTATTGCTTAGATTGTACTCAGATTCCCCATCAGTGGCAGCCGTTGGGAGTGGGGTGGTTTGCCTTAGAGAAAGTCATTGCTGCACTCGATCAAAAGAAGGCAAAAGCTGTTCCTCTGCCTTCTCAAAAGCGGAAAGTTATGCTGAGGGATCCTCGTGAGGTGGTTTATTAAAAACAGAACGGTTAGTTTTGAGAGAATATTGACAGAAGGGCTTGCTCCAGTTTAGGTTCATTTCCAATGACAAAACATGATTCTTCCTCGATCTTGACAGTAGGTTCGCTGGCATTTGATACCATTCAGACTCCTGCTGGCAAAGCGGAGTCTGTTCTAGGTGGCTCGGTTAATTATTTTTCCATTGCAGCCTCCTTTTACGCTCCGATTGAAGTGGTGGGAGTGGTGGGGGATGATTTTCCTCAAAGCCATCTTCAGTGGTTGAGCGAGCGCAGGATTGATGTGAGCGGGATTCAAATCGTCCGAGGCAAGACGTTTCATTGGGTCGGCTCCTATGATCAAAATTTGAATGAAGCAAAGACTTTATCGACTGCATTAAACGTGTTTGAGACTTTTCAGCCTCAATTGACGGAAAAGCATAAGAATGCACCCACTGTTTTTTTGGCCAATATTGATCCGGTCTTACAGCAAAGCGTTTTGAATCAAGTCCACGCGCCTGGACTGGTTGCTTGCGATAGTATGAACTTTTGGATCACGGGCAAGCCGAATGAGTTGAAGGAAACCCTTCGCAGGGTAGACATCCTTTCGGTCAATGAAGGGGAAGCTTTTTTGCTTTCGAATGAGAACAACATTCTTCGGGCAGCGAAACGGATCTTACAAATGGGGCCGTCTGTTTTGATCATTAAGCGAGGGGAGTACGGAGCCATGCTCTTTACTTCCAGAGGCCTTTTTATTGCCCCCGCTTATCCAGTAGAATCCGTGATTGATCCTACCGGGGCAGGCGATAGTTTTGCAGGTGCAATGATGGGTTATTTAGCCCAGGCAAAAGTCCATCGGGATCTGGCTCATTCCGACCCTGATCAGTGGGATCAGATTTTACGACGGGCGGTTCTAGCAGGATGTGTGATGGCTAGTTTTACTGTGGAAGATTTTAGCTTCCACCGGCTCAAGCGATTAGAGAATGCAGAGCTGGTTGCGAGACAGAATGCTCTGATTCAGATGATTCGGTTAGGGTGAGGATAACCTCTCCTTTTGGGGCTGTTGTCAGTTTTAGATAACAGACTAGCGCGGCTTATCGATTGGAATTCCAGACGTAATAGCCTGGTATCTCAAGCTTATGGTGAGCGTTAATTCAAGTCTAGACGGACTTGGGAGTGGGGAGTTTTTTGTGTATTTATCGGTTACCAACTGATTTACGAGATTGTTTAATTAAGTAATTAACTTTGCATTCATCGTTTACTGCAACAGAGCCGCGACCGGTAGAATTGCAATCAGGTTTGTGCGTATCTTTTATTGAGATGAACTGGCTATCTATTTTTCTAAAAGTCGCTGCAGATTGAGTGTTCTCATTGCAATGTTCCAAGTAAAAACATGCTCTAGCAAGCACTCTGTCTCTCAGGTTTGTTCCACTACATCGGAGTAAAGTCATTATTTTAGTTTTATTTTCAGAAGAGATTGTAGTTTGATCTCGGCCTCTACTAGCTAGGAGATTTGTTATTCTATCTAGCTTAGCTGTACGCAGATCGGTAGCTATCGTTTTGAGTTCATCTATTTCATGTTTGATATCTGTTTCTAATTCTGGAGAGACAGATCGTGTAATCAGTTCCGCCATGACTCTACCCACTTGAAAAATATCAATATCTGCAGAAAAGAATTTTTTTTGATCTTCTGTGATGTGCCCTTTATCCACTAACACTCTAGGAAGATCCTGGATGTCTATATTCTTTCCTAAATTTACGTCAGTAGCTTGAGTCATTATAGCTAATTCTTTAGCTTTAACTGCATCTATTTCCGGTAATTTTTCATTAGTATTTCCTGCTCCTCTTTCTCTCTCTAGAGGTTCAGGAAAATGCTGGGGTGTCACATTAATCCCTGATGTTTTAAATAATCCGTTTCGATTCAGCACGACAGCTGCTCCAAAATCCATCAGTAGACAAGGATCGTCAGTGCCTTGAGTAAATAAAATATTTTGTCGCTTAATATCACGAGATAAAATGCCATTTCTATGGAGCTCGCGTACTTGGTCGAATATATTTTTAATGCAATTGTTGATATCATTAGCAGAACCGACTGTATTCTCCGCACGTTCAAGGTCGTAACCTAAATAATCTACTATTGCAGCTCGAGCAAGGTCTGAACGGGGAGATGCGATGGCATCTCTTTCTTGTATTCTTGACCATCCATGGAGGCCATTAATTTCTTTATCTATTAAGGGCTCTACAGCTGCAAGTTTTGGATCTTTGCTTTGCTCAGTGTTCTCTATTGCTCCTACTAATCTGACGTTTTTCAAGAGTAAAGGAGCCCTGCCTTGATCTATTTGTTCATGCAATGGTACAGCCCAATAGTGATCCTTAAGGGTACCTTTAGTGCCGATCATATATTCGTTGCCATTAATTTTTCTTGGTACGAAGTAAATTCGTGAAGATCTATTTTCTTTATAGCAGTGTATTGTATATTCTATATTTAGAGTTGTATGTTTAAACATTTTAGAAGAAGAAGCACCGCTAGTTTCGCATTCCGATTTCTTTTGATTAATTTCCTTCTCGAAGGTTTCACCTTCTAGGAGGGTGAAGTCTTGACGTTTTTGAGTATTCTGAGTTTGTAGCTCGAGTGGGGTGGGTTCGTTTAATTCATTATTCTCATTGCGGACGAGGTATCGATATCCTTGAAAGTAGTCTTTTAAATGACTAAGTCCATGTTGATAATTAGTTGCTGCAGTACGTTTTGGTAGAGTTGGGCGTGGTTCAGAAACAGATGCTGCTTGCCGAATTTTTTCGAGTTCAAGTTGTAGCTCTTTTAGCTGCTGCATGAGCTGAGTGTTTTCGTTTAGAAGGCATTCATGCCTTCCGGCACTCTCCGACATATTCGTAGCATATCTACGATTAATTACTGCTACAGCAGCCTTATGGTCACGCTTTAGACTCTCCATTTCTTCAGCATGGGTAATCTTGCTTATGTAGGTATCAGCTAAATCCCTTTCCATACGCTCTAACTTAGCTTTTACTTTATCGTGCTCCTCCTTAAATGTTTTGGAGCCCGCCCGTTCTTGCTCTATTTTTTCTTTTAATCGGTTGTTTTCGGCTCTAATGCGCTCTATTTGAGCCTGAATTTCAGCTCTATCCGTTTGATCTCCAGTTAGCTGATTCCGAACTTGAGCAAGTTCTGCTTCTAATCGGGCACGCGCAGCCTCGGCATTTTCATGGCCGCTTGTTCTTTTGGCAGCGTCATCATTTAGTCTTGTGATTACTTTTGTCAGTATTTCGAGGTTTTGTTGGTCCTTTTGGGTCTTTGCTTTAATTGATTCATAATCAAGCCGTAGCTTTTGAATTTTCGCTTCTAGCGCAATCTCCCTAATGCTGTTTTCAGTAGTCGCTATGGTTCTATCGTGCGCCTCTGCTTCTAAAGCCGTTATCCTAGCTTTGTGTTTTGCTATTTCTTTCTGATGCTGACTACTCATTGTTTCGTGAGTTTGTTTTAACGCGCGTATTTCTTCCTCGAGCATTACTTCTCTCAATCGTTCCTCAAGTTGAGCACGCTCTGCTTCGGTGTTAATCCCTTTATGCTCGATTTGGGACCTTAAGAATATAATTTCTTCTCTATGCATCGCATTGATTCTATCAATTAGTTTATTGTACTGAGTAATCAACTGTTGATAGCCTCGCGATGTGCTGTCAGCTCTTCCTAATTCAGCTTTTACTCTTTCAACGGCCGCTTCGAGTTCATGAATCTTCCTATTAAAATTTTCGCCGACCTGCTCGAGAACCCGCTTCGTTTTTCCGATTAGCTGATCTACTTGTCTGTCGAGGCGGATAAACGCCTCATTATCCCCTGCAGGACGTTCTCTAGTCGTCATCTTCAGCCGTTCTGCAACTGGAAGTAATTCCCTGATTCTTTCATTCAGGTGGCTTAAATCAGTTGAATTACCTGAACTTTGAAGGGCTCCTAATTTTTCGCTGAGTCTTAAAAGGTCCGCGTTTATTTGACTATTCTCAGAGCGCCGGCGTGGGCTATGAGATGGAGAAACAGAATCAATTGAATCACTTCTCTCCCTACGGCTCTCCCTACGACCACCTCTAGGTGAAGCAGAATCCGAACCACGACGGCCCTGACGGATAGCCTTTGCATATCCGCTAATGAGATCTGCGTGAGCTCGTTTTAATTCTGTATGGTCGTTGGGTTTAGCCGCATATTCTCCTGCAGCTTTTTCGAATTTTTTTGCAAGTTTATGATAATGAGAGTGTTCCCTAGAATCGATTTTATCTAAATAGTTTTTCGCTAGTTCATGATAGGCATTTGCGATATTTTGTCTATTTGTTCCTCCAGAGCCAAGAGCAAGCGCTTCTTCATAATCTCTAGCAGACCGCCTTAATTCTCGATCCTTTGGAAAAGTAATCTTAATAAAATTTGAATAGCTAGAGTTAGAATTTTTTTGGATTGCATTTAAATAATTTCTTAAATGCGTTATCTTTTGTTTGTCAGCTTCAGCCCCCTGGCCCTCATAAGCAGCGATCCACTTCCGAATAGCCTCTTCATATATAGATGCATCCTCTTCGCTTTCGGGGGGGGGAGGCGCGGCGAGTGGATCTCCTACTCCTGCATAAGCAAACCCCGAAAGCCCGCAGACGCAAAAAGCAATCACAAGAGAGAATAAGAGAACGCGTTTGAGAGAGGCAAGTGTACCTATCATGAGAGTCTATCGGCAAAATTGTCCTAAAAATGAAGGGATAGCAGGAATTGCGCTTGGGTTAAAACGGACACATTAGCGATGGAGATGCGAAAGGATTACCTCTGGGAGAAGGTCGGGGTGTTTTCCTGCAGCAATCCAGGCGTCACGCACTGCTTGTTGGTATTCTTTTTGAAATCTCTCTCGAGAAAATTGGGCTGCCCTTTGTCGGCAGTTTTTCTCAGACAGGATGACGGTGCCTCTTTCAAATTTCTCAACCGCTTCGATGAGTGCCTCTGCGGTTTGGGGGTGAAAGAAAATTCCCGTTTCCTCGGTCACTGTTTCAGCCACTCCTCCCTCGCGCAAAGCAATCACAGGAGCACCTGCTGCCATCGCTTCTACGGGTGAGATTCCAAAGTCTTCAATTCCCGGAAAAATAAAAGCTTTACACTTGGAATAAAGGTCAGCTACCGCTGCGTTGGAAAGGGGGCCTAGAAAGGTAATATTAGAGCGTGATTTTTTTTTCAGCCGCTTTTCCTCTGGGCCGGATCCCACAATCAGCAATGGAAGTTGAAGGCGGTTAAAAGCTTCTAGGGCGAGGTCGATGCGTTTATAGGGAGCAAATGCAGTGACCATTAAATAGTTCTTGCCTGGCTGCCTGGGCTGACGAAATCGGTTTAAATCGGCAAAAGGAAAGATGACTTGAGCGGGACGATGGTAGTGCGTCAGTATCTGTTGGGCGATAAACTGGCTGTTGGCAATCATGTGATCGATGCGGTCTGGATTGCTGACTTGTTGGTCCCATTTTTGAAGTCTTTTACGGAGGGTTTGGGCAGCCAGGCGCACGAGAAGAGAGGATCGGCCGGGGCCAAAGTATTCCTCATAGCGATCCCACATATACCGCATCGGGGCGTGGACATAGCTGACATGGACTGAGTTTTTAGGTTTGCGGATGCCTTTTGCAACACAGTGAGAGGAGGAGAGAATGAGATCGTAACCGCTCAAATCAAATCCTTCGATCATCCCAGGCATCCACGGGAGAAAGTGACGGTAGCGCATTTCAGCCTGAGGCACTTTTTGAAGCCAGCTCGTATGCCGTTTGAGAGTTGTTAGATGAGGAGCAATTTTGCCCGGTACATACAGAAGAGTAAAGAGTTCTGCTTGGGGGTAAATCTCAGCAATCGCATCCAGGACATATTCTCCCCCTCTCATTCCTGTGAGCCAGTCGTGAATGAGTGCGATTCGGATCATACCCAGGCTCTAAAGTAATCGAGGCTGAGTTGCAGACCCTCTTCGATGGGAACCTGAGGGCTCCATTGCAAGAGTGTCTGAGCGCGAGTGATATCCGGGCATCTGCGCTGAGGGTCGTCCACTCGCCCCGGTAGGAACTCGATAGTGGAACGGCAAGCTGCTATTTTTTGCAAAGTCTTTACAAAATCCAGCACAGTGCGCTCATCCGGATTTCCGATATTCACGGGTACTGTGACGGAACTTTCAAAAAGGCGAACAATTCCATTTACTAAATCAGAAACATAGCAAAAACTTCGCGTCTGCTGGCCTGTTCCATGAACAGTCAGAGGTTTGTCATGGATCGCGAGTTGGCAAAGTTCCGGGACGATTCTCCCATCGTCAATGCGCATGCGGGGGCCGTAGGTATTAAAAATTCGGACAATCCCCCCGTTTAACTTTTTCAGTCGGATTGCGGTGCTCACATAGGCTTCTGCAAAACGTTTGGTTTCATCGTAACAGGCACGGGGGCCAATCGTATTGACGTTTCCCCAATAGCTTTCTTTTTGTGGGTGCTCGAGGGGATCTCCATAAATCTCAGAAGTAGAAGCAACGAGATAGCGTGCTTGGTGTTTCAGCGCAAGTTCAACGGTATGGATGGTACCTACGGAGTCTACTTGGAGGATCTCAAACGGAATGCGATCAAAATCCACCGGGCTGGCTGGGCAGGCAAAGTGCAGAATTCCATGCAGTCCGTACTGGGAAAGGAAGGGAAGTTCTTCGGGTGCGAGAGGCTGACAGATGTCTTGTTCTAAAAATTGGAAGTGAGGATGACTAAAAGCATCCGAAAGATTATCCAATTTTCCTGTCAGGAGATTATCGACTGCAGTGACTGCATATCCTCGACTTAAAAATGTGTCGCAGAGATGAGAACCAATAAAGCCTGCTCCGCCGGTAATGATGATGTGTTTCACGCTTGCAACCCTAACACGCGCCGGTAGAGGAGGTCCATATGAGCTGCTAATCTTTTTGAGCTGAAACGCTGCACGATTTGGAGGCGTTGGGTAGGAGAACTCGCAGCAATCTGTCCAGTTTGAATTTTTTCAAAAGCTTTTATCCAGCCGTCCCGATCGTTTGGCTCTGTCCAACATACTGCATCCGGAGATAAATCCACCAATCCTTCCCGATGGGGTGGAATGCTCGAAACGGCAAGAGGAGCCCCAAAAAGAGCCCCTTCGAGGGGGGGTAGGCCAAAGCCCTCATAGAGAGAAGGGAAAAAGACTCCGCCCGCATGACTCATGAGTAGGCGAGCGTCAGAAGTGCTCAGGTGACCCACAGATTGCACTCCGGGGAACTGAGAAAATTCAGAAACATTCAGGACCAGTGGCCAGGAATGCGGGTTTTGATTGCGATACATTTGATAGGCCTCTACGAGGAGAGCTAGATTCTTATGCGGCTTGGAATGGGATAAGCAAAAAAAATACTGATGACTCATAAGCTGATATTTTTTAAGCTGGGACTCTGGTACCTGCTCTTCGGAGTTGTTTGAGCAGAATTCGAGTGAATTGGACACCACTTCTATCTTTTCTGCGGGTATTTTCAGCCACTCAGAGAGTTCTTTTTGAGAAAACTGAGACACAGTTGTGATGCATTCGGATTGGAGTGCGAAGCGGCGGAGTAAGCTTTTATAGTAGAGTTTTTTACTCCAACTTCCGTAAATGAGGTGATTCAGGTCATGAATCGTGATGATGCTCGGGCAGGGGCAACTCCAAAGACTCGAGAAAGAAGGGCTATGGTAGAGGCTGGCATGGAGATGTTTCAGGGCAGGGGGGATTTTAAAAACTTCCGTCAGGCTTAAAAAAGGAACTGGGATCGGAAAAGACTGAAAAGATCCGAATGATTGACTCAGTCCAGGTGCGGTTAAAAAAATAGGTTCGTAAAGGAGCGGGGTGATTTGATGGAGTTGATCGAGTCCCCGGCAGAGCTCGGAAACGTATCTCGAAATTCCATGAGGAATAGAGCGGATCATACGAGCGTCAATGACTACGATGGGCTTTTTTTGTAATTTTTTTTGGGATAAAATCATAGAAGGGACCAGGCGATCACCCAAGCCATTTGGTGCTCTACTTTTCCTTCCCAAATATTGACTTGAGTGAGTCCATTGAGATGGAAAACAATCCAGGCACAAAGGAGGCCTCGAGAGAAGGGCAGCTCCTTTTGCTGATTCCTCTTTTGGAAAAGGATTCCTATCACTCCGAGGCACCAAGCAAGCCATGCAGTGGTTCCTAAAAGTCCGGTTCCGCCTAACATTTCTAAAAAATTGTTATGCGCGTGCCCGCTAAAAATGTCCGATACATTCCATTTTTGCATCAGATAGTAACCGGATAGGTCGATGGTATGTCTCCAGCCTACGCCAGTAATGGGGCGTTGTTTGAAAAATTCCAAATTTGCTAGCCAGAGATCGGTTCGAGTATGGACTCCCATGCTTTGGTAGAGTCGACTGCGAAAGGGAGCGTATTGATGCAAAGCGAGCATTGCTAAAAGTGTGATTGCAACGCATGGGAGCTTCCAGCGGGGAGGAAGAGCCCAAATGGCCCAAATCAGGATCCCCACAGGGAGTGCGATCCAGAGAGTTCGGGAGTAAGTGAGAAACAGGGTCATCAATCCTAAAAGCGCTGCTAATGCAAAAAGAGGTCGGTTTTTTATTTTTTTAAATTGGGTCGCTTCGAGTGCTGCAAAAAATGGAAAAATAAAAATACTTGCAACAGAGAGATGGTGTCCGAGAAAAAGAGTAGCGTGGTAATGAAAGTCTTCGCCCGGAATGCTCTGGGCCCTCGGCCAGCCTGTAAAGTATTGAAGGATACCGAGCACGGAAAACACTGCAAAGGCAAAAATCCAAGCGTAAAAGACCCCCTTGCGTTGCTGAGGTGACAGGCGCCGCAAACCGACTGTCAGCAGTAGGGGCCAAAACAGGTACCACGCTTTGCCCAAGTCTTTCCAATCGGGATGAACAAAGTGGCCGCCATAACCCAGTGGCCAAATTTGAGCACAGAATAAGCTCAAGGCGCAAGTACAGGTGAGCAAAAAAGAAAGCCAAAAATAGGTTTTTGACGGAATTTTCCTAAGTTCTGCTAAAAAATCTTTTTTCAACGAGCCGGGAGATTGCAAGAGTAGTGCACCGATGAGAAGTGCTGCTCCTATTCCCATAGGAGCCATTGCCACTAATGTGAGAATAGAATAGAGGGCAAAAGCCCAGGGGAGGATTTTTGTGCGAATTGACAACCTGGCTGAAGCTGGCATTGATGACAGATCTCCTTACGGTAGGACCGCTGACAAATATTTAAAATCCCTAATCGTGCGAGGGCAAAATCATATCGGGTTGGGTCAACTGGGTCTATCTTTTTAAGAGTTTCTGTCACTTCAAGAGCTGCTTTCCAATTTAAACTTTTTCTAGAAGTAAAGCCCATGTACTGACTGATCCGTCCTGTGTGTGTATCCAGGGGCATAATGAGTTGATTGGGTCGGAGTCGGTTTTTCGATTTCAGGTAGGGACTCGGGCCTGACCAAAGTCCTAGGTCAAGCTGATCTTTCCTGCCCATCCATCTTAAAAAGAGACATCCTCTTTTGCAGCAGCTTCCGTCTTGGGGAGATGGTAAGAGGTGGAAAAAATATTTTGAAACCGACGGACGGGTCCAATCTCGCCATTCCGCAATCAGACCAATTAAGGCCGATTCGATGTGAGGATCTTCTGGTTGGAGAAGGCTTAAAAAATGATCCCCCAGAGATCCATATTGGGACCAACTTTGACGGATGAGTTGAAAAAGCTGAAGAATGTCTTCTCCCGAGTGGAAGCGGTAAACATAACCTTCAAACACTTGAGTTGCTTTTTTTTCAAATCGCGCCTCGGATAAGCGACGGATAAAATCCTTGGGGCTATCTGAGATCTGGGCCATTCTTTTGAGGGCTTCGTCGATGGATTTTCGAATTTGTTTTACATTTCCATAAGCTAACACAGAGGAAAGGAGCGCTACTGCTTCTTGATCCCATGGATTCGAGTAGCGATGGACAAATTCGAGGGGATCTGAGGATAAAAATTCAATATGCTGGTAGTCGGATTCTAGACGATCTAGAAAAATTCGAAGTTTTTGGATTTGAGCTGATTTCATTCTATGGGATGAAGAAGGTATGTACCGTTGGTTGACGCTCTTTTTTTTGATCATTCCCTATCTTACATACGCTGCAAGGTCTCCCTATTCCAAGGAAGAAGAAGAGATTCCGAAAAACCCCAATGCTCCTCCCACGCTGACTCAAAAAACTCCATCCGAGATGCCTCATTGTGAGAGGTATTTTGTCTATCAGGGTGAGATTTTAGAGTGTGACTCCCATTTAGGGAGAGATGGAGAGAGGTTGAAAAGGATCATACAAGACGTACCCAGTGCTCTTGCTGAATTGGATCTCTACCAAGTCAATCAAGAGCGGGTGAAATGGACGGCTTATTTAGGAACTCTGGGGCTTTTAGTCGGGATTGCCGCCTTTGTTTTCGGTCGACCTGCTTTTGATTCAGGGGCTCCTACGTTGGGAGGATATTTCATGTTAGGGGGGCTCGGGTTAACCGCTAATTCTTGGATTTATGGTTTGAGTCTGCAGAAAGTCAATGAGTCTCATTTGGGCAGAGCAGTGGAGTATTTTAATGTTGCTCATCCTGAGCAGCCGATTACTCTTGAGTTTAGTACTCAAATTCATTTTTAGCTGGATTCTATTTGCTGCGCGAGAATAAAGTGGGCCCATGCCCAAGCGTCAAGATATTCAGAAAATACTTTTAATTGGAAGTGGTCCGATCGTCATAGGCCAAGGCTGTGAGTTTGATTATTCTGGAACTCAAGCTCTCAAGGCCCTGAGAGAAGAGGGCTATCAGGTGGTTCTTTTAAATTCCAATCCAGCCACGATTATGACAGATCCTGAGCTGTCGGATCGGGTCTATCTGGAGCCATTGACTCTTGAGTTTGCCGAGAGAGTGATTGAAGCAGAGCGTCCCCAAGCCCTTTTACCTACAATGGGGGGGCAAACCGCTCTAAATTTGACATTAGCTTTGCATCATGCGGGTGTTCTTAAAAAATATGGAGTTGAAATTTTAGGTGCTTCTCCAGAGGCGATTCACCGAGCAGAGGATCGCCAAACTTTTAAAGCAACAATGGATGCAATCGGAGTAGAAAGTGCTCGCAGTCAAGTTGCAAAATCGATTGAGGACGGACGAGAAATTTTAAAAAATCTGGGATTGCCCCTGATTCTGCGTCCCTCGTTTACTTTAGGAGGAGAAGGCGGAGGGGCTGCTTTTACCGAAGAAGATTTCCTACAGAAATTAGAAAGAGCACTTTTTCTTTCGCCTAGTCAAGATGTTTTAGTGGAAGAAAGCTTATTGGGTTGGAAGGAATTTGAATTAGAAGTAGTGAGGGATCGAAAAGATAATGTCATCATTGTTTGCTCTATTGAGAACTTCGACCCTATGGGAGTTCATACAGGGGATAGTATTACTGTCGCTCCAGCTCAAACTTTGACAGATCGAGATTATCAAAACTTAAGGGATCAATCGATTCGGATTATTCGTGCAATAGGAGTGGAAACCGGCGGTTCAAACATTCAATTTGCTGTTCATCCAGAGACGGGTAGATCGATTGTGATTGAGATGAATCCTCGGGTTTCCAGGTCGAGTGCTTTGGCCTCCAAGGCAACAGGATTTCCAATTGCTCGTGTTGCTGCTCAATTGGCTGTGGGGTATACACTGGATGAGTTGACTAATTCAATAACAGGGACCACTCCGTGCAGTTTTGAGCCCAGCCTAGATTATGTGGTGACAAAAATCCCTCGATTTGATTTTGAAAAATTTCAACCCACTGAGCCTTGGCTTGGTACTCAAATGAAATCAGTGGGGGAAGTCATGGCTATCGGGCGTACTTTTGAGGAGTCTTTGGGTAAAGCCATTGCTGGATTAGAAGTGGATGTTTCCTGGCTAGCTCCTTTAGGAGATCGGTCTTCGCCTGTTTTATGGGAGCGGATCGAGAGAGGAAATCCTCAGAGAATTTGGGCCATTGCAGATGCGATCCGCAAAGGAGTAACTTTAAAAGAGATTGCTCGAAGATCTTATATTGATATTTGGTTTTTATCGCGTATCCAGAGTTGGATCGCATGTGAAAAACTTCTTCAGCCTGAATCCTGGCCGCCGACCCGAGAGGAACTGAAAGAAATAAAAAGTAGGGGATGGACAGACCGAGCGATCGCTGCTGTTCTGGGGTATACGGAAGAACGGGTTCGGATCGATCGTGAGCGGGTCGGAGTCTGGGGTGTATTTCAATCAGTAGATACTTGCGCAGGGGAGTTTGAGTCAAAAACCCCTTATTTTTACAGCACTTATTCTGGAACGGATGAATCAGAAGTCACGTCTAGGCCGAAAGTCATGATTTTGGGAGGCGGCCCCAATCGGATTGGTCAGGGGATTGAGTTTGATTATTGCTGTGTGCATGCAGCCCTAGCGCTTCGAAAATTGGGGATTGAAACGATCATGGTCAATTCTAATCCGGAAACAGTGAGTACGGATTTTGATATTTCTGATAAACTTTATTTTGAACCCCTGACTCCTGAACATGTTTTAAATATCGCTCGGATAGAAAAGCCGATCGGTGTGATTGTGCAATTAGGGGGTCAAACTCCTTTGAAAATAGCTTGTGCACTAGAAAAAGGCGGACTGAAAATTTTAGGGACTTCTACTCTTAGTATTGATTGGGCTGAGGATCGAGAAAAATGTGAAGAGCTCGTCCAAGATCTGAGAATCTTAGGTCTCGAACAGCCTGAGGCGGCAACGGCGAGAACTCCGAAAGAGGCAATGGAAAAGGCCCATCAGTTGGGCTATCCTGTTCTCATCCGCCCTTCTTATGTTTTGGGTGGGAGGGGAATGAAAGTGATTCATAGTTCTGCTATGATGGACCGCTTTATCTATGACGCGATTGCGATGAGTCATCAGCACCCTGTTTTAATCGATCGTTTCTTAGATCATGCAACAGAAGTCGATGTTGACGCAATCAGCGACGGCAATGAAACTTTTATTGGCGGCTTAATGGAGCATATTGAAGAGGCAGGAATTCATTCGGGGGATAGTGCTTGTACACTTCCGACCGTCACTTTATCTGTAAAAATTCAAGATCGTATTCGCACTTATACCCGAGAGCTTGCGCGACGATTGAAGGTGATTGGCCTGATGAATGTTCAATTTGCCATTCAGGGAGATCGCATCTATCTTTTAGAGGTGAATCCCCGTGCTTCTCGAACAGTGCCTTTTGTGAGTAAAGCAGTGGGTCAGCCCCTTGCTCAGTTGGGAGCGCAAGTGATCTTGGGGAAAACATTACGAGAGCTAGGGGTTTATGAGGATTTAGATGCTCATCTCACTTATTTTAATGTGAAGGCTCCTGTTTTTCCTTTTCATAAATTTCCAGGGGTGGACGTTCTACTGGGGCCAGAAATGAAGTCAACCGGAGAGGTGATGGGAAGAGGGAGAACTTTTGCAGGAGCTTATGCAAAAGCGCTTACAGCGGCAGGGATGCAGCTGCCTCAGGGAGGAAAGGCATTTTTATCGATTCGGAATGAAGATAAAGCCGAGTTTTTACCTATTGCTCGGGATCTGAAGAATTTAGGTTTTCATTTATGGGCTACATCAGGGACGCAGTCTTTTTTGAATACTTATGGTTTAGAAGTGACGCGGATGAATCGGATGAGCGAGGGAGCCCCTCATTGTGTGGAGTGGATTCAGCAGAATCAATTTGCATTAGTCATGAACACGACTTCCGATGAAGCTGCAATTCGGGATAGTTTTTCGATGCGTAGGGCGGCAGTGGAGCGAAAAATTCCTTACACCACCGTGCTTTCTGCAGCGCGTGTGATGGTAGAAGCGATTCGGGAACAGAGAAAAGGACCTTTGGAGATTTTACCGTTATGATTTACGATAAAGGCGGAACTTGCTGGAGCTGTGGATCGGAACTTTCTGCTTTGGATTATGGAAGGGCAGATTCCTGTAAAAAATGTGGAAGAGATACTAAAGTGTGTAAGGGCTGTATCTTCTATGATCCGAATAAAAACAATGCATGTCGAGAGATCCAAGCAGAGCGGGTTGTAGAAAAAGAGAGATCCAATTTTTGTGATTATTTCAAGCCAGCAAGGCCCGCAGTCTCTCAAGCTGAAGCGGCAGCGCGTGCTGCTGCAGAGGCGCTTTTTAAAAAATAAAGATGCTTTTCAATTTTTAAAATTTCAATTTAATATCAATAATTTATAGCTATTATTGCATGACTTTTTACTAATAACTTTACTTATTTTTAGATATCGTCGATAATGAAACTATAGGAAAGTCTCCCATGCGCAAAGCCAAAGCACTAGCTCAACTGAAATCTAAACTTACCCCAGGTCAGTCGTATCGCCGATCCGACTTAGCTCGTTTTACCACCAGTGTAGATCGGCACCTTGGAATTTTACTGAAAGAAGGAACTCTTAAGAAGGTTTCATACGGGCTATATGCGGTTCCTCGAGCGACAGTTTTCGGGGAACCCCCACCCGACGAGCATTCCCTGATCAGCGCATTTTTGAAGGACGATCACTTTGTTGTCTACAATCCAAGCCAATTCAATAGCTTAGGTTTAGGGACGACACAGTTGTACAATCATACGATCGTATTTAACAGAAAACGTGTTGGAGAAATCCACTTGGGCGCTCGCGACTACTCTTTCTATCGATGGAGAGAGGCGCCTAAGTCTCTTTCTCAGGAGTTCCTCCTAGTAGAGTGTGTTAATCGTCTGAACGCATTAGCAGAGGATCGTGATCTACTCATGCTCAAACTGAAAGAGAAAGTCTCTCAATTCAATCCCAACCGCCTGATGTATGCTGTTCGTCATTACGGCACAGTTTCTACTCAAAAAATACTTATACAAATGATCCATCAGAAAATGGAATTTAAAATAAAATGAATTCTAAAAATATTTTTCTTCACGATCATGCAGAATTTAAAACTCTTGTTGAGGTTACAGCACAAGCGGAAAAAATAGTTCCTTACCTTGTAGAGAAGGACTACTGGCTAATGCACTCCATATGGGGTCTTCAGCAATTTCAGTTGCCTTTTCATCTGAAAGGAGGAACCTCCCTTTCAAAGGGATACGGCATCATCCACCGTTTTTCAGAAGATATCGATGTGAAGATTGAGCCTAATGAAAAACTATGCGGATTCAAAGTCTTCATAGGAAAAAACCATGACGACGTCAAACACCGTAGTTCGCGGCGTGATTATTTCAACTGGATGAGAGATTATCTGAATCAGAACAAGAATCTTTTGGTTCCGGGCATTAGCAACATTGAACGAGATATAAATTTTGACGATGCTGTTAAATTTCGAAATGGAGGCATTCGCTTTTTTTACAAATCTAATTTTCTGACATCCCCAGGAGTCAAAGAGGGTATTCTCCTTGAAGTAGGTTTTGATCGAACCGCTCCGAACCAGCCTTGTCGTATTACTTCATGGGTTTACGAAAGAGGAAGTGCATTAATAAAAGCAATAGACAATCGCGCTGTCAACGTCCCTTGTTACGAGCCTCAATACACTTTTGTGGAAAAACTCCAGGCAGTAGTTCGAAAATATCGACTTTACAAAGAAGGTAGTATCGGTAATCTGCCTGCGAACTTTATCCGTCACTATTACGATATTTATCAATTGATCGATCAGCCAGAAGTTCAGGCTTTCATTGGAACTCTGGAATATGAAAATTTTAAGATAGAGAGATTTGGGAGTGATGACACGAAAATTTCAAAAAGTGACGCTTTCCAATTGACATCACTTGCAGACCGGCAGCTTTTCGAAAAAGAGTATGCAAGAAGTGAAAGTCTCTATTTTAAAGGACGCCCTTCTCTCGAGAAAATCTTGAGTCGGATTGGCAAAGATTTAAACCGGTTATAATGGCGCTCTTTTTTTGTGATTATTTCAAGCCAAGGCCCGCAGTCTCTCAAGCTGAAGCGGCAGCGCGTGCTGCTGCAGAGGCGCTTTTTAAAAAATAAAGGATGCAGAAAAAAAGAGAACAGACTAGTATCTCTCTTTTATCGTGAGGTAACGTATGCATCCCTGGCATGAAGTAAGTCTAGGTGACAAGTGTCCTGATATTGTTCCTGTTGTCATTGAAGTCCCTAAAGGCTCAAAAACAAAATATGAGCTGGATAAGGACAGTGGTCTGATTCGAGTGGACAGAATTCTTTTTAGCTCTGTTCATTATCCTGCAAATTATGGTTTTATTCCTCAAACTTATTGTGAGGACCGAGATCCATTAGATGTTTTGGTACTGGGGCAGGAAGAAGTCGTTCCTCTTTGTATCATGATGGCCCGACCTATTGGTGTCATGAAGATGAGAGATCAGGGCGAAGAAGATGATAAAATCATTGCAGTCCATGTAGATGATCCAGAATATTCTCATTACAATTCTTTAAAGGAACTTCCTCCTCATCGGCTGATTGAGTTGAGACGGTTTTTTGAGGATTATAAAATTCTTGAGAATAAAAGTGTCATTGTTGAAGAGTTTTTAGATCGCAAAGATGCTTTGAAAGTGATTCAAGACT
>CAIYTD010000042.1 GCA_903928955.1 Oligoflexia bacterium
AGCAGTGCAACATTGTTGTTATCAAGACGAGTCCCTCTTTGGGCTTCTGCCTGCTTTCTTAACTCCTCAATGGTTTCTTTTCGTTTGCTGAAAAGAGATTCTATTTCTCGAGGGAGGCCTTATGGTGGACCCCATTGTCTAGACAAAAAATCTCATTTTTTCATTATTTCCTGAGTTCTTCTAAAACTCAATTTAAACCTCCTCTATAGATATACTCTGGTGTCTTATATCCAAGCGATTGATGAGGGCGCTCGGTGTTATAAAACTGAAAATATTTCTTCATTCCTTGATGAAGATCGAGACCGTTTTGATAGTTTTTTAGGTAAATATCCTCATATTTCAGAGTTCTCCAAAGGCGTTCAACAAAAATATTGTCAAGCGCTCGTCCTCGTCCATCCATGCTGACTTGAATCTGTGCGGCTTCCAATCGACTGGTGAACGATTGACTGGTAAACTGAACTCCTTGGTCAGTATTAAAAATATCAGGTTTTCGTCCCTGAATAGCCTCATCCAGAGCCTCTTCGCAGAATCCTCCGTCCAAGGTATTTGATAGTCTCCAAGTCAAAACATAGCGGCTGTACCAATCAATAATCGCTACAAGGTACATAAATCCATGATCCATGGGCACGTATGTAATATCGGTCGACCACACATGATTTGGTCTTAAAATCTCAATATTTCTGAGTAGATAGGGATATTTCTTGTGTCCTTTGCCTGGTTGACTGAGTTTAGGCTTTTGGTAAATGGCCTCTAATCCCATTAGCCTCATGAGGCGTTGCACGCGCTTTCTATTGACCTCGTATCCCTCATGAGTAAGCCATACGCCCATCCGCCGACTTCCGTAAAACGGTGTCTTTGTGTACTGTTTGTCGATCATTCGCATATACTTGAGGTTCTCAGCCGTTTCAGGAGCAGCTTCATAGTAAAACGAGGACCGTCCAAGCCCGACTAAGTTACACTGCCTATGGATCGATATTCTAATGGAATTTGGTTCTATCATTGCCCGTCTCACTTTAATTGAATTTGGCAATTTTTTTTTTGAGCCAATCCAGCTCAAACTTTAACCTACCAATCTCTTCGTAGAGCTGCGGCACAAGGACTCCAGAAGCATCCCCTTGCTGCTTCTTAGTGTTAAATGCCTCCAACAAGGCTTCCTGCATATGTTTCTTCCACTGGCTGACCTGTCCTGGATGAATCTTGTAATTCATGGCGATCTCGTTGATGGTTTTCGCACCCTTTATAGCCTCTAAGGCTACATCGCATTTTAACTTTGCTCCGTGTCTTTTCCGGTCCGTTCCCATTTGTGCATTCCCTTCAGGACCGCTACCAAACCATTTTTTTTATAGCTTAGCAACCTGTCCAGTTTTCAGGGTCCACCATAGATCGTTTATTAGAGGTCCTGAAGGGAAATTTACAAATGGAGGCGAATCGAAAAAGACACGAAGCAAAGTTAAAAAGAGATGGATAGCCTTAAAGGCTATTAAGGCTGGAAAAACTAAATACTCACTAAGGATTTTAGTTTACCAGTCGGTTGTTCATCAGTCGATTGGAAGCCGCACAGATTCAGGTTAGCATGGATGGACGAAGACGAGCGTTTGGCAATATTTTTATTAAACTCCTTTGGAGAATTGTGAAACATGAGGATATTTATCTAAAAAACTATTAAAACGGTCTTGAGCTGTGTCAAGGAATTAGAAATCCCATCAATCGCTTAGTTATCAGACACCAGCGTATGTCTATAAAAATGCTTTAAATTGAGGTTTGGGAGCACTCACGGCTTAATGAAAAAATGAGATTTTTTGTCTAGACAATACGGCCCATTATAGTCTTTGTCTTCGTGATTTTTTTTATTTTGCAACGGATACTAACGAGCGCCTCTAGATACTTCTTCTGTTTCTGGATTTGAATGGGTTAGACAATTTGTTTCTCCTGATATCTATCAGTTAAAAATTGAAGAAATAAAAATAATCTGGAAAATCTTAGAAGTGGACTGATTCTAGCCTTTCAAAATTATTTTAATAAGGCGGCTTATTCGGCTCTCATTAGCTGTAAAGGTTACGTAGTTTATTTAAGGATATTTCGCAATACGCTCTAAAAAAATTAAAATACTTAAAAGATTATTTAAATGAGACATTTAGTCATTTAAATGGGGCGCAATATCTCTCTGCTGTGG
>CAIYTD010000043.1 GCA_903928955.1 Oligoflexia bacterium
CTCTCCTGGTTCCGTTTTTAAAATAGTCACTGCGATTGCAGGTCTTGAAGAAAAAGTGATTGACGAAAATACAAAATTTTATTGCCCTGGAAAAATAAAAATTGGAAATCGCATCTACCACTGCCATTCCCACCATGGAGAAATCAATGTAGTCCGAGCGATTACTCAATCTTGTGACGTCTTTTTCTACCGAGTGGCTCAAAAACTCAAAAGCGTCGATGACATTGCAAAATGGGCATCCATCCTCGGGTTAGGAAGAAAAACAGGCATTAACCTGACAGGTGAAGTTCCAGGCCTAATGCCCACTGAAGAGTGGAAAAGGAAACGCTTCAATCAAGCATGGAACGCCGGAGAAACTGCAACAGTCGCTATTGGACAAAGTTTTGTATTAACCACCGCTCTCCAACTGGCAAATCTCTACGGCGCCATTGGAAATGGGGGGACACTGTATCGCCCCTATATTGTCAAAGAAATTGAAAATGCAGATGGAAAAATTCTCAAAGAATTTCAACCCGAAAAATTAAGCGAAGTCCATCTCACCCCTCAGACCACAGAACTCGTCAAGCAAGGCCTTTGGGGTGTCATCAATAGCCCAATTGGAACTGCGTTTTCTCAACGCTTGCCAGGCATGGACTTCGTCGGAAAAACCGGAACAGTACAAGTCATTCGACTAGCAGCTGACAAAATATATACCCGATGCGAATCGATGAAATTTAGAGATCGGCATAATGCAGTCTTTGTTGGATTTGCTCCAGTGAAAAACCCAGTCATTGCCGTAGCAGTGATCGGCGAACATGCTTGTCATGGCGGAACAGGAGCAGCTCCGATAGCAAGGGCTGTGATCAAGAAATATCTCGAAAAATATCTGCCCGACCTCTATAGTGAAAAAGTACTAGCAGCTCGCCTCAAGTCCATGGGACAGACCATTGTAGTCCCTCGAACTCCTGCACCGATTCATGAGGATGAGAGCTTGGCAGACAGCGACGAATCTTTGATCTTGCCTGAGGAACGCCTTCCGACGATTCCTTCTACCTTAGCCCCCCCTCACCCTATTACTCCCGCTGAAATCCTGACAGGAAGAGGAACCTCCGATAATTTAGAAAATTCAGAAATTGACACAGAGGAATAATAAGTTATGACGCACTCTTCCATTGAGAGCCCTCCCCAATCAGAATCTAACGAAATTCGTGGTAGCCTATATGAAGAAGAACTAAAAAAATTTAATTGGAGTTTGATTCTCTTAGAAATTATAATTTTTGGAATTGGAATTTGGAATTTAGCTAGTGCCACAGGCGTTCAAGATAAATCTCTTGGACTCTATAAGAATCAAGCTCTTTGGTTTGGAGTAGGAGCATGCCTTACGGTAATTATTTTACTCCTTCATTATTCAATACTTTCTAGACTCGCTTATTTTATTTATTTTACTAATCTCATTTTACTCAGTGCAGTGCTATTTATGGGTCGATCCTCGTTAGGAGCAAAACGTTGGCTGGGCATTGGGGCATTGCGCATTCAACCCTCTGAATTTATGAAATTATCCGTTGTCATTTGCTTAGCTAAGTACTTTGAATCGGACCAAACCATTGGAGGCTACGGAATAAAAGACCTTGTTCTCCCCTCACTTCTGGTCGCACTCCCCAGCATACTCATCATGTTACAGCCAGACTTAGGAACAGCTCTCATCATCCTTTTAACTTTTATTAGTATGATGATCTTTATTCGCATTCAGCCCAAAACATTACTTACGATTGCTATCTGTGCTGCCATTGCACTCCCCGCTGCCTACAAGTTCGGATTAAAACCCTATCAGCGCCAAAGATTGATCTCATTTCTCAATCCGGGATCGGATCCAAAAGGGTCGGGCTATAACTCCATCCAATCCATGATTGCTGTGGGAAGTGGCCAACTCTTTGGAAAAGGCTATAAAAAGGGGACTCAAAGTCAGCTGAATTTTTTACCGGAACATCATACAGACTTCATTTTTTCTGTATTTAGCGAAGAACATGGATTTATCGGATGTATCATCCTGATGAGCTTTTATCTGATCTTCATGCTCAATGGACTCTCTGTCGCTTATCAATCGCATGATAAATTTGGAGTACTCCTTGCTCTTGGGGTCATGACGATTTTCTTTTGGCATATCTTTATCAATATGGGGATGGTGATGGGATTGCTTCCCATTGTAGGTGTCCCCCTCCCGTTCATGAGCTATGGGGGATCTTCACTAGTGACCTCTATTTTGGGAGTCGCAATCTTAACAAACATTGCCAATAAGAAGTTTATGTTCTAAATAAATCCTATCATCTGAACAGAAAGTGATTAAAAATAACCGAAAAACAAATCGGAGAATAGATATTATGAAAAACCCTACAAGAAGCCTTGTTCTTGCAGTTGCATTTTTAGGGATGGGATTTACAATGCCCAGCTGTCCTGGCCAAAAAGAGATGCAGCAAGAAATTGACTTACTCCGCACTGCCCATACTGATCTTTCCAAGAAGCTCCAGACTGTCACCGATCAAATGACTGCTTTGAACGCGGATATGGCTCAAGTCAAACAGCTGCTTCCCCAAATCACGAATGTGATAGAAGCTCAAAAAGGCACCTTTGACCGACTCGAGGCATCCATTAAAGAACTTCAATTTAAAACAAATAAAAACGGCTTCAAAAAGAAAAAATAACCGAAACAGATCAGCAGGCAAAATGGATCCCAAGAGTGTCCCAAGAGACGGAACTTACTATTCTTATAGTCGGTACCTGGAACAAATTTTTGGTGGAAAAACGTATAAGATCGTTGTTGCCAGTGGATACACTTGCCCCACCCGCGATGGAACCCTTGCTCAGGGGGGATGTGCATTTTGTGATGTTCGAGGGTCGAGTTCCTTTTTTGGGAAAAAAGGCAGAGGGTCGGAAATCCGTGCTCAGATTCGCTCCAGGCTCCCTGCGATCCAAAAGCGTTTTAACGCCACCCATTTTCTCGCCTACTTCCAAAGCTATACCAATACTTATTCAGACGTAGAGGATCTCAGGCAACTCTATGAAGCAGCTCTAGAAGAGCCTCAAATTCAAGGGCTTTGCATTGGAACCCGACCCGACTGTCTCCCTGATCCCGTCATTGCTCTTCTAGAAGAACTGGCCCAACGCACCTATATTTCCCTCGAATTAGGAATCCAATCCTTTGAAAATCCCACACTCCTCTGGCTCACCCGCGGACATGATAGCCAGTGCTCGATGGAGATGCTCAAAAAGCTCCAGCTCCAGGCACCGAGCGTTCACGTTTGCGCCCATTTGATTTTTGGAGCACCCACAGACTCCCCACAAATGGCGAAAAATGCTGCATCTTTTTTAAATCAGAGCGGAGTGCGCGGAGCGAAACTCCACCAGCTCATGGTACTCGAAAACACTGAACTTGCCCGCAGATGGCGTCAAGATCCATTTCCGACTCTCTCACTCGAAGAGTACGCTGACCAAGTGATTGAATTTATAGAAAATCTCTCTCCGTCCATCTATATTGAACGCCTTTGTGCAACTGCGAGCCACAGCGATGAGTGTCTTGCTCCAGAATGGAGTCGGAACCGATGGGAACCTCACAACCGCCTCAGAGATCGTATGAAACAAAAGGGATGCATCCAGTCTATCCAAATCGTGTGAAATTCTCTCCGGTCTAATTACTGGGCTGGCAGCTTTTAATTCGTATGGTCTTAATTCTCAGATTCCCAGATTCCCAGCTTGATGGACGTGTACAACAATAAAGTGTCTGGTGAGAGAGTGCTTGCTGGGCATACCTATCGCTTGATCAAGGTAAGCAAGAAAAGACTGGGTTACACAAGAGCGTTCGAGGTGGATACAGATCCAATCAAGGTAATAGCTTATTATAGTTCACTGCCTCGTGCTATCTTCGATGCGATTTATGACTCGGATCGTTTTGGATCGCTCCCTGCTGCTTACGGATGGTTCAAGGATCGGGTAAAAGATCGAAAGTTCCTTTTAGAATTCATTGATATTTGTTTGAAGCTGGGGAATGTTTCTACCTTACGACGAGTGGGGTGTGTTTTGGATGAGATAGGCATGTCGAAGGAATCTGCAAGGTTTCTTAAAAAATTGAAGAAAACTAGCGCGTTTATTCCGCTTGATCCGAGCCGCCCCACGAGGGGGCGAACCCATTCAAAATGGGGGGTGGTGGTGAATGAGTGATAAATTTCCACACGAAGACTCGGGCGCATTTAGGGATGCAGTTCAATACACAGCAAAACAAACCGGATTTGTGGCTCGTTTGATTGAAAAGGATTACTATTGCTCACTGATATAGAGCATTTTTTTCAAGGCCTGTCTTCAATAATGTTACATTAAAATTATTACGAAACGCTCGAATGCTGCTTCCAGCACTGCTATCGGTTGGTAGAAAATCCGCTAAGTCCTTTAATTTTTTTTCCATGTGTCACTCTTTTTTCTTATAGTCGTGGTTCTTAGTAATTCGCACCAATACGACAGTTATAATTGTGCTCTCAACCTACCCCCTAAACCGCACTCTGATTAGAACCCCAATCCAAATGCTTTTCAGTGCCACGAGCTGTTCCAAAAACGCTTCTCAGTTGCCCACATGCAGCCAGAATATCTCGGCCGCGAGAAATACGGACTGTTGCAGTCACTTGACGATCTAATAAGTATTTTTGAAAAATCCGAACAGTCTGATCCGAAGGGCGCTTAAATTCAGAACCCGAATGCTCATTAAAAGGAATTAAATTTACTTTACTCGGAATCCCTCGAATCAAGCCAACCAAGCGTTGGGCATCCTCAAGACTATCATTCAGCCCCTGGAGCATCACATATTCGAAAGTGATTCGACGATGACTTCCCAAGGGATAGTTACGACAAGCATTTAGTAATTTTTCAATATTCCACTTTTTATTCACAGGCATAATCAAGCTTCGTCCCTCATCTGTTGTCCCATTCAGGGAGACGGCAAGAGAAACATCGACCCTTTTTCCAAGGCTTTCTATTGCTGGAACTATTCCACTTGTACTAATAGTTACTTTACGTTTTGAGAAATTCAACCCATGCTGATCAATCAAAATTTCGCAAGCTTTTACCACATTTTCAAAATTATGAAGTGGCTCACCCATTCCCATAAAAACGATATTTGTAATAGGAGCCTGTTTTCGCAATTCAAAAACCTGAGTGACAATTTCATGAACCGCTAAATGACGATCCAAGCCTTGAATGCCGGTCAAACAAAACTTACAAGCCATTGCACAGCCTACCTGACTCGAGATACAGGCGGTTAACCGCTTCCAGCGCACGGATTGAACGGTTTCCTTTGCTGGCCGACCTGCAAATGCGTTTCCTTCTTTTTGGAATTCGGGCTCTTGCCCTAACTCCTGCTCTGGCTCCTGTAACGCACTCGGAATAATCACACTCTCAATGGTCTTCCCATCCACTAAATCCCAGAGAAATTTATGAGTTCCATCCATTGCTTGACGGCTCTGTCGTGTGGAGAGACGAAAAATTTGAATATTCTCCTTCAACCAGACTCGAAGGTCCTTCGAGAGATCCGTCATTTCATCCCACTCAGTGACATGCCGTTGATAGACCCAATGAAAAATCTGTTGAGCTCGGTAATTCGCCTGTCGATGCGCTTTCACTTCTAGCTGATCGGGAGTCATATCCGAGGATCGCTTGATTTGGCTCAGGGGCTGAAGAAGAGTGATCAGGTCATTTCTGGTCAACGATTGAAAATAGATCATAACAGTCGGGTTTTAGCGGTTTGGCAACAAAATTTCAAGCTTAAATCCTGCTTTTGAAGTAAAACAAGCGCATGGGACCACGCTTAACCTCCGGCCTCATCAGTTTATTTCTGATTTTCCCCTGCATTGCTCAAAGTGCCGGCAATGAAAGAATTCGACATTTTCGGCAAGCAAAGAAGTTCGCACATGAAATTCACAAAGAAAATCCTTACACTCTTTACTGCCATTGCCACTATCAAGACCATAAAATTGATCTCAATAGCTGCGGTTACAAAATCCATAAAAATGCGAAAAGAGCATTCCGACTGGAATGGGAACACGTAGTACCTGCTGAAGCATTTGGACACTCTTTTCCAGACTGGCGAGGTGGAGCCGCTTCTTGTAGAAAAAATGGAAAATCTTTTCAGGGAAGAAAATGCGCTGAAAACAATACTGAATTCGCTCGAATAGAAGCCGATCTTTATAATATTTGGCCCGAAGTAGGCGAGCTCAATGGCCTCAGAAGCAATCATTCGATGGGAGAGCTCGGTGCAGAAAATTCAAAAAATGGAGATTTTGGGGGATGCAGAGCTCGGATTCAAGACCGAAAATTTGAACCTATGCCCCCAGCAAAAGGAAGAGTCGCAAGAGTTTACCTCTATATGGATCAAAACTATCCGGGAAGGGGAATCATTTCAGAAAAAAATCGGAAACTTTTTGAAACCTGGGACAAACTCCATCCTGTTGATTTATGGGAATGTCAAAGAGCGAAACGGATTAAAAAAATCCAAGGCAATGAAAATCAAATTTTAAAAGAGCGGTGCTCGTCTTTTCCCCCACTCTCTTAATGCCACAATCCTGAACACTGAAACTGCCCCGTAGAGAGATACAGATCGCCGTTCACCCAAGCCTCTCCACTCACATTGGCATCTCCGTGCACTCGAGCATTCTCAAAAACCCATGCATTTTCACAAATCCGCGCATCCCCATAGATCTTGGCATTCCCAAAGACATGCACGGAGTTAAAAATTTGAGCATTCCCAGAAACCTTGGCATTTCCATAGACTTGGGAATCCCCGTGCACTTGAGCCTTTCCATAGACCCTTGCAGATCCATAAAGGACAGCAAAGCCAGTCAACCGAGCATTCCCAGAAACAGACGCAAGTTCACATACTTGAACCCCTCGTCCGACATAAGGGACATTGACTCCATCTGAATCGACTTCTACAAAAGCGCTCTTAGCAACAAATCCCCCCTGACGTTGAAACGGGTTGACCGTGTAATGTCCCGGAAGGCCGTTACACTCCGAAGCTGCTTGCGCTAAGGGAAAATAAGATAAACTCACAAGAAGAGGGAATCTAAAAATCAGAAAAGGCATCCCTCACCTAAATGCCAAAATAACTTCGAGTTGCAATCAAAAAAGCAAGTCCCCAATTAAAAGGAACAAGCTTATTGTGTTGAGAGTGGACTGCTGCCGCTATCTTAGGCCAGGGATGGGCCATTTCAGACCACTCGAACCATTCCTTTGTAGAAAGAAAAAGCCCTTGAACCGGGACTAAATAATGCCCTGAAAGATATTTCACAATATCAGAGGGGTATTTCCGACGATCTGGGATCATAGAAGATAAATCAGGAACATGAAACGATTGAACTCTTCCCCTTTGAACGATTAAAAAAAGCGATAATCCGCGCCCCTCATCTAATCGAATATAAATTCCATAAGTGGAAGGAACTAATTGACTCCACCAACTCCTAACGGCAAAAAGCAAAAAATGCTCATGCATCCAAAAAGAATTCTGTTTTAATTTATTTTTTGTGACCCATTGCGGCTGAGAATCGTTTCGCAAGTATTGAATCTGATCATAGAAATGCTCCAGACCACTCGCGTGATCCATCCACTCATCTACTTTTTCTCGATCAAACTGAATCACTTCTCGATGTCCCAATTCAGCTACCATTTCATCGGTTGTAGATCCGATCCAATCATTAAGATCTTCTCCTTCAGACAAAACAGAAACAATCATGCGTCCATCCGTGACCAAGTAAATAGGCCCAAAAGTCGCAGTACTAGAAAGAGTGCGTTTGATATAAAAGAGAGATTGAAAATTTTTCCAGTCGTAGCTTAATTCCATACTCCTTCACACCCCTCCTCTAAATTTAATCCAGTCAGTTCAGAAGTAGCTGCCCCCAATGCATTTTGTCTCGTCACTTCAGAGGATAATGCAGCTAACTGTTTCTCATAATGTTCCGATAAATGGAGGCCTTCGACCGTCAGGGGCAAAACTCCATAAGGAGGAACTTCTAAAGAAAATCGATTTGCCGGTAGTACTTTCTCTTCGGAACCAGATGCCGACACTCCATCTAAAAAAGCTAAACCGAGGTCACTAATTTGAACAGGAGTCGAAAAAATAATATCAGATGGAACATGGGTTTTTGTTCCATTTAGAACAAAAATAGCCAAATCTCCCCTTTTCTTTTCAAATGGAATCATGAATAAACCATTATTACTTAATTTACAGTAGGTTTCTATCTCTGAAATCGAGAGGATGGTATTCAGAAAATTTTGACAAGAAACTAAGGGTTCTCCTGTCAAGAAAGCACTCTCAGGTACATCATAGACAACCAACTTACCCTCTCCCAGAGAATGTAAGCGGTAAGTTAAACCCAGATCCACTTCTATTCTCTTCGTTTGAAGCAGTATATTTTCCAGCTCGATACGAGCCGCTTGAGAATAAAGCTGACTCCGCGGAATAACGACCACTCTCCCGGCCTTTGCCCAAGCAGTCAGCTTCTGAATGAGTTCTTTCGTTAAAATATACGCTGGATCGACAATCAAAAGCTGTGAGAATTTTTCACGTAAAACCAGGTCCATACTCGAAACCATTTTGAGCGTTGGATTAACTTTTGCTCGCAGCTCTTCCCACAGTGTTCCATAGGACGACCAAAGATGGGGAGCCAAATAGAGTGCTTGATTTTTAAGCTGAAGCTCTCCCTCCATCAAAGAACGCGCAAGTAAATCCGCTCGAGATCGAAAGGAAGAGGAAAGGCCAAACCATTCTGCTTCATCGATCAAAATTCCTCCCCCTTGGCTTCCGACTAAAAGCAGCGATTTGAGAATCAAAAACTGCTTTTCAGATTCAGAAAGCATTCGAAACCCGCCCATGGAAGTCCAATGAATAAAGGAGCATGCTGCCGATTGAGATGCCAAAGAAGAACGACTCGTAAAATCTTCGACCAGCGAAGAGAGTTTCGAAAAATCAGCATGACCCCCGGAGATCATTTGTAAAAAATTGGAATACGTCACACTGGGATCTGCTTCAGGAGTATAAATCTCAAACTCAGAAATTTTCAGCCCCACTGATTTTTTTTGAATCATATGCAAGGATCGACTTCGAAAGACATCTTCCGATTGTTGATAAAACCATTTGCGATTTATTTCTTCAAAAGATCTATTCTTCCATCGATTCACAGCAGATGGATTGGGGTCCATAAATTCGCGCTGACAAAAAAATTGTTCCACCCTTTGACGATATGCCAAAGCCGCATGAATGGAATAGTCCCCACAAAGACCTCCAAAAGCAGAAGAGGATGCACTCAACGCTGAGCGGTAATATTTCCAAAAACTTCCAGAAAGAACCGGAGTCACATAATTTAAAAGGTGAGGCTGGGACTTTGCGAGATCTGAAAAAACGGAATCCATGCGTCCCAAAAAACTAGAATAACGCTTATTAAATTCGGGAGAAAAAAGAGAAGGAAGTGAGTACGCATGAGGAGGAAGATTAATAGTCACCTTTCCTTGATGCGAATGCTGAGCCCTATTTTCTTGTTTCAAAATAAGATCTTTTGGCAAACCCGAATAAGGAAAATGAACACCGACTTCTGGGCTCAAAATCAAATAGACCCTCAGCTTGCGTGAAGCTACTGCATCCAAAAATCGCGTCAATGCATGGGAAATATCTGACTCAGCTGCTTGCCAAGGCACAAACGCAGCCAACTGAGTGACTCCTCGGCCAGCTAGTTCATCGAGCTTCGCCCCTAAAAGAGAAGGTCGAATTTCCCAGTAATTAACTAATAACAAAATCGGGTATAAATTGACGTTGCCCCTCACCATGTGATGAATTATGGCACGTACAATCTAAGGAGTCACCCCTATGTGGTTTTTTTCTAAAGAACATCGACTACTACAAGAAACAGTTCGGCAATTTTCTCATCAAGAGCTTGCACCCTGGATCGAAAAATTAGATCACGAAGAAGGATTTAACCGAGAATCGTTTTTAAAAATGGGGGAACTTGGGCTTCTGGGTATCACAGTGCCTGAAGATGACGGCGGAGCAGGATTAGATGCTGTGGCTGCAACTCTCACCATGGAAGAAATGGCAGCTGTAGATGCTTCCACCACGCTCTCCTACCTGGCTCACTCCATTCTTTGCGTCCATCAGATCAGCAAAAACTGTCATTTAGAACAAAAACAAAAATATCTTCCGAAACTCATCAGCGGTGAATGGATAGGAGGAATGGGAATGTCTGAGCCGGATGCTGGATCAGACGCCCTTGGAATGAAAACAAAAGCAGCCCTTGAAGGTCCTTTTTATATCCTCAATGGTTCAAAAACATGGATCACCAACGGACCTGTCGGAGAAGTATTTTACTGTTACGCAAAAACAGGTCCCTCTAAAAAAGATGTTTCCACCTTTTTGATCGACCGAAAAATGAAAGGATTCACTACAGGCAAAAAATTTTCAAAAATGGGAATGAAGGCTTCTCCCACCGGAGAGCTCGTTTTTTCTGATTGTCCAGTACCCCTCCAAAATCGGGTAGGAAAAGAAGGCAAAAGCATCAAAATGATGATGGGAAATCTAGATTTAGAAAGGATCACCATCTCTGGAATTTCACTCGGACTAGCACGGTCTTCTATTGAAGTGGCAACTCAATATAGTAAAGAGAGGAAAGCCTTTGGCAAACCAATTGGGGCTTTTCAACAAATTCAAGAACGTCTCACAGAAGCATCTGCCTGGTATGCAGCCTGCCGATCATTGACCTACCAAGCTGCAAAAATGTGGGATCTAGGGCTGATGCGCGGCAAAGAGGCATCCATGATGGCAGCTCAAGCTAAATTACAAAGCGCCCAAATGGCAACCCAAGTCGCATTAGACGCAATCCAAATTTTAGGTGGATATGGATACACCCGAGAATTTCCGGTAGAAAGATATATGAGAGATGCAAAACTCATTGAAATTGGGGCCGGTACTAATGAAATTCTAAGAGTAATTATAGCAAGACAAATGCTCGGTGCAGAAGTGGTTGATGCATAAAATGAATTTCGAAGAAAGTCCCCTACAAAGTGAATTAAGAAGCCTCACACGTCAATTTACCCAAAAAGAGCTTTTACCTCTCGTTGAAGAAGACGAAAATAATCAACGATTTCGACCCGAACTGATTCGCAAACTGGGTGATCTTGGACTCACAGGAATTCCCCTTCCGATAAACTATGGGGGTGCAGGGCTCGGCTATCAAGAATATATTATTGCTATCGAAGAAATTGCTGCTGTCAATGCGGGTTATGCCATTAGTGTCGCTGTGACGGGGCTCACTCAAATGATTCTGAATACATTTGGGAATGAAGAACAAAAAAAGAAATATATCCCCCCCTTGGCAAAAGGACATGCAATCGGGGCCTTTAGCCTCTCTGAAGCTAATTCTGGATCCGATGCAGCTAGTTTAAAAACAACAGCACAAAAGCAAGGTAACCACTATCTTGTAAATGGAACAAAACTTTGGACGACCCAAGGAGACTCAGCAGATACGATCATTTTAATGGCAAGAACAGGTGAAGCTGGCCCACGAGGCATCTCTGCTTTCATCCTAGAAAAAGGAATCTCAGGCTTTCAATATGGGAAAAAAGAAAAAAAAATGGGATGCCATACCTCACACACCATGGAACTGATTTTTCAGAATGTAGAGGTACCTGCCGAAAACCGCATTGGGAACGAAGGCGATGGGTTAAAAATAGCGATGACTGCGCTAGATAGTGGGCGCATCACTATTGCTGCTGCAGCTCTTGGAATTTCACGCGCAGCACTTCAGATCGCCATTCACCACGCCCAACAAAGGGAACAATTTGGAAAACCACTTTCAGAATTTCAAGGAATATCCTTCATGCTAGCTGACATGGCTGTACTTTTGAATGCAGCGACACTTCTAGTACAAAAATCAGCATGGTTGAAAGATGAAGGCAAATCTTTTACTCATGAGGCTGCGATATCAAAGTTATTTGCTACTGATATGGCCATGAAAGTCACTACAGATGCCGTTCAAATTTTAGGAGGATCTGGATACACCCAAGACTTTCCTCTAGAAAGATATATGAGAGAGGCTAAAGTTCTGCAAATTGTAGAAGGAACCAACCAAATTCAAAGAATGATTATTGGTAGAAATCTGACACAAGGACCAAAAAGAAAAAGGAAGTGACTTATGGCAGTTACCGCATCTCGACTGGGTTCAGCCCCTATCACTGTAGATTGGTCAGGAATTATTGGCAAATATGCCCCAGATGCTGAACAACTCACTGAAGCGTGGACAAAACTCAAACTACGACTCCACTCACGGGATGCCGGGTTCTACGATGCTCCTCTGCAGCCTGAAATTTCCCAAATCCATGAGTCACAAAATCTTGCCGACTCTTTTCTTAAAAAAAATCAGTTTACTGACTGTCTCTTTTTAGGGATCGGTGGGAGTGCCCTTGGACCGCTCAGTTTGCTCTCTGCACTCCAAGAGAAATCCACTTCTGGAATTCAATTTCATATTTTAGATAACCCCGATCCTATCGATTGGAAATCCACCCTTTCCCAACTCAAACCTCACTCCACCTTAGTTTGCTCTGTCACTAAATCAGGGTCAACTTTTGAAACGATGGCACAAACCCTTCTTGCCTTAGAATGGCTCGGAAGGGATCGATGGAAGACCCAATTTATAGCCATTACGGACCCTGTGCAGGGTGACCTGCGAGCCTTTGCCAATCAAGAAGGACTTCCCTCTCTCTCAATAGCACCCTCTATAGGCGGCAGATTTAGTGTCTTTACACCCGTAGGACTTTTTCCCGCAGCGCTCGCTGGTATATCGACTCAAGCAATCCTTTTAGGCGCCAAACAAGTCAGGGATTATATCGAAAAAACGCCGGTAGAAAAAAATCCCCTTTTCATTCTTGCCGGAGAACTTCTCCATCACTACCCGAAGCGACCCATTCATATTTTCATGCCCTATTCCACTCGACTCAAATCCTTTGGCAACTGGTTTGTTCAACTTTGGGGGGAAAGCTTAGGAAAAGATGGAAAGGGCTTTACACCTCTTGCAGCAATAGGATCGACAGATCAGCATAGTATTCTACAGCTCTTAAGAGACGGCCCCGACGATAAAATAACCTGTTTTCTGACCGTGGACCATGTCGATGATGAAATCAAGATCCCAGCAGCACCCTACATGCCTGATCGAAAAATCTATGCTGGATTTCGTATTTTAGAAGGGCATACCCTCCATCAGCTCCTCAATATAGAACAACGCGCAACATCCCTCGTTTTAACGAAACAAGGACGTCCGCAGTTTTCGTTTCGTTTAGATCGCATTGACGAAAGATCTTTAGGAGCTCTGTTTTTTACATTTTCTACTTTGACTGCATTTACAGGAACTCTTTGGGACTTAAATCCATTTGATCAACCCGGTGTAGAAGAGGTGAAAATTTATATTCGGCAATCGCTGAGCCAAGAAAAACCCCTCCCTCCAGATGAAAATAATGCGGTCAGTCGACTCAGAAGAGAACCCTCCTAAGTCAATCCTGTTGACGGGGGGATAGCTTCATCTTAAGCTGGAACAACGATGGTCAGTTCAGAAGAAGATAGCACCGATAAAACAGCAGTTCTAGTAGGGGGTCAAGGTACCCTGAACGCAGAACTTCAAAAAGCAAAAGAACAAGAAGCTTGCCTCATTATTATTCGTGGAACACCCCAAGGACACCGATTCTTTCTTACCCAAGCGGAAATGACGATTGGAAGAGATCCAGAAGCCGATATCAGTGTCTCGGACCAAGGCATTTCGCGTAAACATGCGAAAGTGACGAAAGAAGGTATTTCAGTCAGACTCACAGACATGGGTTCTTCGAATGGAACATTTATTAACGATAAGAAAGTGCCACCCGGTACTTCGGTCATTCTTGCAAAAGAAGATATGATCAAATTAGGAAATACTATTTTAAAATTTCTACCTGCTGGGGAAATCGAAATCTTATTTTATGGAAATTTGGGCTCTGCTGCCCATATGGATTCTCTCACTCGCATCTATAATAAGGGATACCTTCTAGAAGCATTAGAAGCTGAATTTAAAAGAGCCAAAGCCCTCCACACGGGCTTTAGCCTCATCTTTTTTGATTTAGACCATTTCAAAAAAATTAATGATACCTTTGGCCATGATGCAGGAGATTACGTTCTCAAAGAACTCACTCACCTCATCCGCGGGAGCCACCTTCGCCCGAAAGATATCTTTGCTCGATACGGTGGAGAAGAATTCGTTGTTCTACTTGCCAATACCCATGTCACAGCAGCGACCGATTTAGCAGAACGGATTCGAGCAGCCATTGAAACCCATGCATTTATCTATGAAGGAAAAAGATTGCCAGTTACCTCAAGCATAGGGGTATCTGAACTTACTGAAGGCATTGAATCGGCTCAAACTCTCATTAAAAATGCAGATAAAGCCCTTTATATTGCAAAAAATAGCGGCCGTAATCGTGTCGTATTAGCCACTTGAACGGGCCACTGAAATAGAGAAAATAGGCTCTAAAATTCGTAATTTCCCGTTGAAAAGAAATCATTTCCGGACATTTGAGCAACTCCAAAGACCTGAGCATCTCCAGTGATTTGAGCATTTCCATAGATCCGGGCAGTTCCATAAAGCTGGGAATCTCCAGAAACCCAAGAATTTCCACTCACCCGCGCAGATCCATAGACTTGGGCACTTTTAAAAACATAGGAAGTTCCAGAAATCCGGGCACTTCCATAGACCTGGGCATCTCCGCTGACCCAGCTATTTCCATAGATCTGAGCCGCTCCAGAGACCCGAGCATTTCCAAAAACCCAGGCATTTTCATAGATCTGGGCAGTTCCACTGACCGAGACATCTCCAGTGACGCGAGCATCTTCATAGATCCAGGCATCTCCAGAAACTTGGACATGATCACCGACAACGGCATGATCCGTGATAAAGGCACGATCAGTGACCCGTACCTGATCACAAATACTGACTTCTAACCCAATATGAGGACTATTGTGACTCAAGCCACTAACCATTACTGACTCAACTGTTGCGGTGTTAGCAACAAACCCTCCTTGGCTACCATTCGAATTGATTGTGCATATTCCCGGAGCCCCATTACAGGGTGGATGTGTAGGGTCTGCAATACACCAATCATCAGCCGCGTAAGTAGAAGGGATGGAAATAACAGAAAGGTATCCTAAATAAATAAATAAACGCAAAATCATTGAATGATGACTCCTCAATTAAAGGAGATTAAAGGAGGAGACTATTTTTTTAAGATGCCAATTTTAAAGTGAGAGAGCCTAATATCACAACTCTACACTTCAGTTCAACTCAAAATAAACACTCCCCTTTTACTAGCTGTGTCCGACACAAAGGACACCTCGAGCTCACATCCGTTAAAGCTTGATCCAAACAAGCCTTGCAGAATAAATGGCCACATTCAGTAAATGCGTAATTAATTCCAACAGTCATTGGAGCCATAGATTCAAAACAAATAGAGCAATCCTCTTGGCTTCCCTGAGTTTTAAGTCGAGTTAAGCATGCCTCTGCTCTTGCGCTAAAATGAGGATTTATCTCTTTCAATCCAGAGTGAATTACAATTCCATCCTGATGATTGATGACTAATACGTTTTGTACGCGAACATGGTTGACAGGAATTCCATTAATAATTCGTCCCCTATTAATCTGAGCATCTCCAAATACTTCCGCAGCTCCAAAAACCTGGGCATTCCCAGAAACTCGAGCATCTCCAGTAACCCGGGCATCTCCATAGATCCGAGCATCTCCATAAACCCAGGCATTTTCTGTAATCCGAGCAGTTCCAGTAATATGAGCACTTCCGGTAATCCGAGCAACTCCAGTGATGTGAGAATTTCCATAGACTCGAGCATCTCCAAATACCCAGGCATTTTCTGTAATTCGAGCATTTTCGGTGATATGGGCAGCTCCAAAAACCCGAGCATTTCCAGCGATATGAGAATTTCCATAGATCCAAGCATTTCCAGTGACCCAGGCATTTCCAAAAACCTGAGCCCTTCGAGAAACCTGAGCATTTTCAGTGACCCAGGCAGTTCCAAAGACCTGAGCTCTTCGGGAGACTAGGGCATTTCCATAGACCTGAGCATTTTCAGTGATATGCGCATTTTCAATGATTTGGGCAGTTCCAAAAACCCGAGCCCTTCCAGTTACACGAGCATCTCCAAAAACCTCGGCAGTTCCATAGACAGAACCAAATCCAGTTACCCGCGCATTTCCATAGACCTGGGCATTCCCATAGACCCGCGCATTTCCATAAACGTGGGCATTTCCGTAGACCTGAGCATTTCCATAAACCTGAGCATTTCCATAAATCTTAGCTCTTTGATCGACCCTTGCATCTCCTGAAACCCGAGCATATCCGCAAATACTGGCGTATAATCCAATATAAGGTCGATTGCGATTTGAATCATCAATAATAACTGATTCAGCCATTGCATAATCATCAACAAACCCTCCTAGATCACCATTAAAATTGATTGTGCACCTTCCCGGAGCACCATTACAGGGAGGGTTTTCCGGATCTTCAATACACCAATCATCAACTGCATAAGTACAAGAAATGAATAAAAAGAAGAATAAGCTAATAAGAATAGATGAACGCAAAATCATTGAAATGACTCCTCAAATAAAGGAGAACTTTTCTTTGAATAATGAAAATTTTAAAATCAATGAATGAAAGAAGCCCTAGTACCACGCCCATGGACTTTACTTCAACTCAAAATTGAATCTCAGCCTAAAAAATCAATGTTCACTTGAATTTGTAGTGGTATTGTATGATAAACCTCTCTTCTTGATCTAAAGCTTGGAGACGACCTTCAGGATCGTTTTCTACTGCCAAACGATCAAAATGCTCACCGGTACGCAACAAATGTATGACCTTCTGAGAAGGTAAACTAGATTTTGGCGTATATTGAAGATGGCGTTCAAGCACTCCTTCACTTTGCCCTGATCCCCAAACTTGAATAGGAAGTCCAAAAAGATATGCGGCAGCCACTAATGTCCCTTCTGGAGGGTCTGAATGAGGTAAATAAGACAAGAACTCATTAGAATTGAATAATTTTTCATTAATATATCTTTTGAAATAAATGATATTTTTTTTGTCATTTTTTTTATCTCTAATACTGCCTGAATCACTAGGAAAATACTCCTGGACCTCTTCACGAATCATATCCCTTAATGCGGGATCAGAATCAATATGAGCGTTCATCAGTGGAATGAATTCCTTGCGCGTTTTACCTAAAGTATGAAATGCACAATCCCCATCTCCGGTTGACCAATATCTAAAAAACTTGCTATGCTGCCCAGAACCCGCTGCAGCGCGATATTCCACTCTGTTTTGAACACGATCATCTTTTTCCACTACAGATCCAGGGAAAAATTTCATTTTTTCCATCAAATGAATATTCTCTGCTTCCTTCAGCATTACCTTAGCAATCATAGAAGGAGTCGAAGCACTCACGACATCCTGAGCAACGGCTGCTACAGCTACACTGGCAGGTAGAATACTGGAAGAAGGAGGAAGTCGACAAGACGCAGCGCTGGTAGTATGCGAAGAAGTCACTGGAGGTAACTCTTGACCTTTCAATCTGTCAAAAACACTTTTGCGGCACTCATAAAAATCCGAGCGTATCCCTGCTTCGTGTAAAATTTTCAGAATAGCATCATTTCTCTGGATCATTTGAAAAAGCCACCCCCACCCTCTCACATAAATACCTTTATTAACCTCTGTTATACTCTTTGACACCTTTAGATTCTGAAAGACAGGATAGGGTTGCAAACACTTTTCTTTTGTTAGTTCAGCATCAATCTGAGAGTCTGTTTTAAAAGCCCGTAATTGACAATTTGACGCAGTGCAAACTAAAATCCCCCTGCTATAACTTCGTAAATTATACAGGGGGCAAGCATGAGTTTTGAACAGACACA
>CAIYTD010000044.1 GCA_903928955.1 Oligoflexia bacterium
ATCTAAAAAATATAAATAGAAAGTCGTGCAGCCCAGAGGGTGAGTAAAAGGAAGAGGATCGAAGATCGATAGGAAATCCATTTTGAATCAGTCGCAATTTTGAGGGCAGGGAGTACAAATCCGGGACCCCAAGCAATATCCGCCCAGTCATTCCTTTTTGTCAAGAGAGCCAGGAGATACCAGGCCGTCATATAAGACAGGATAATTGCAAGAGCTGTCATTAAAATGGAATTCATAAAAGCGCGCCTCGGTATTATAATCTATAGGAAATAGAATCCCAGAGGCATTAAATAATTGATGTAAGGCTAGTTCACCTTAAAATATGCTAAAAATCTTTGCATTCCTTTACATTATCAGCTATTCCTGCGCAAATTAGGCTCTCAAAAAGAAAGTATTTTTATGTATGCTAAAATTTATAGCTTTCAAATTTTTTTTCAAATCTTGACTGTTTCTTTTATTTTTCAAGGGTGCTCGCACACCGCTTTGGATCAAAAAATTGACCTAGAGCTGGCTCAAGGAAAGTCGATTAAAACGCATCAGGACTTAAGAGCAGAGACCGATGAGGTCATAGAGTCTGCTCGAGGTCTGACGGATGATCAGCGCTCGCGCCTTTCCGTTTTGAGGGAGTCGATTCGCCTTCAGGATGAGGAGATGAGAATGAAATCTCTTAAACTTCGGGCTTTATTGATTAAAAATATTATTGCATCTCAATATCATCCAGAGGAAGTCGATCTCATTAAAAAAAGAATTAAAGATATTGAGGCAAAACGTCTCGCTACTGCTTTTAATGCGATAGAAAAGGCCAATATCATACTCGGTCATGAAACAGACACTAATCGTCATCCTATTATGGAGTCATTTTTTGATGGGCATGGGTTTAGAGATTAAGTCTTTATCCATTTGAGCCTATTTTAGATCCCAGAGGTCAAGGAAATGATGATTCGATTTGGACAGAAAAAATAAAATATTTCAGTATCATAAAAATTAATGTAAAGAGTTCTAGTTTGAGTGTGGGGTTATTGAAACGATCTGAATCATATTAATCTATTATATTGAGAATAATTTATGTTTTTACAAATATTTTTTTCATCGGTTCTCTTTTTTAGTTTGATTTTACCGGCTTCTTATGGGGCTCAAAACGGGTGCATTCAAGACAAAAATTTTCCTCCCTGTGGTGGGCAGAGTGGGCGGTGTACTCAGAACAGTGATTATAGTCTTGGGGGCTTTGTCGCTGATACTGCAACTGTAGAAGTAAACGCTGCGGGTAAAAACATTCCTTACTTGGATAGATATACTCAAGTTTGCGATTTTGCACGAGTCAGTGGGCAGGCTCGAGTTTCTGACAATGCACAGATTTTTGATAACGCATGGGTTTCTGGAAATGCGCGCATTTACGGAAATGTGATGGTGTTTGGAGATGCTCAAGTTTATGGGAGTGCTCGAGTTTATGGAGATGCTCAAGTTTTTCAGGGTGGGCAAGTCTTTGAGGAGGCTTGGGTAGCTGGGTATGCTCGAGTTTATGAGAATGCGCAGGTAGCTGGGAATGCTCGAGTTTTTGGAAAATCTTTTATTTATGGGGATGCCCTCGTTTCTGGTAATACTGAAATTTCTGGTAGCGCTCGTATTTTTGGAACTGCTTGGATCTCCGGTGATGCTCGGGTTTATAAGGGGGATCATCATATTCCAGCACAGGAAAATCTGCTGATCTTTTCTCAAGATGGAATCAGGATCAGCGCTTATGGACAAACAGAGCTATCTCCAGAGTTGAAAGCAAGAGTAGCAGATTGCTTAAAGTATTTAAACGCAGCAGAAAAGGATGATATTTGTTCGATTTGTTTAGATCCTATTCGGGAGCAATTTCATTTAGGTTGTGTAGTTTATACAAGATGTCAGCATACTTTTTGTCAAGAATGCTTTGATCGATCATTAGAGCGAGATTCGAGATGTTCATTATGTCGTCAAGAGCACGTAGCCCAAAAAAGAGTCGAATTGGAATGGGAATGAGAAATCTTTAAAAATTAAATTCAGGTTTTATTCGTTTAAAACCGATTGATCTTTTAATGGTTCGTAGTTTGATCTGCATTTTAATTCTTTGTTTTATGGCAGACTCTTCGGCGTGGGCTGTCTCTAAAACCATTCAGTCAGTAACGTCATATCAGCAGAGATGGATCCAGTATTCACAAAAAGTAAAAAATAAGGCCCCTTTAACTGAAGATCTTCTTCAAGATTTTGTTGATTTGATGGATTATTACCATCAGTACAATGGGGGAAAGCCTCGCTATCGTGATGTGATGATTTATTCTAAAAGGTATTTATTAGCTTTTAAAAATACCGAAAACGAAAATACCGAAAAAAATAGGGAAAAACGAGAAAAGAGGAGACTTACTCTCGAAAGTGAGTATCAAAAAGTGTTTTCAAAGACTTCGGTGAGAACTGCTAGAGATAATTTATGTGGTCACCAGGTGGTAGATAGTCTTCAGGAAGTTAATAGGAGTGTGACTCGTTTATCTCCGGCCCAGCAATCTTGTAACGGGACTTCTGGTGTTATTTCTAGTGATCTTCCTGAAGAGATAATAAAATTGATTCAATTTCAAACTTGTAATTTTATTGGGACTGAGAATCAAAATCGCAGGGATCTTTATAAGGATATCAATAAATTATTTTTAGAGAGTGCAGAGAGTAGAACGCATATCATTAATAGTATTTCAGTTAAAGATAGTCGTAATTTGATCCTGATGGATCGCAATTCCTACTTAAGATGGAGTCACTCTTTTAGAGATTTGGCGAACGGTGTGACTAGTAGTTCGGATCGGTTGCTAATAAAAATTAAAGATCAGATTAGATATACATATAGGCATAAAGATTCAAAATGTTTCGAGTTTGAAAATCGTAATGATTTTAAAAAAATTATTTCTGAAATAAATAGAAATAAGCCAAAAAATGATCAAATATTAGTTATTGGTAGTACTAGATATCAAGATGAAAAAAAATCTACTAAATTAAATAATTATTCTCATAAAATTACAAATAAAATATTAGATACCTTCAATTGGAGACATTTATATAATAAGGTGTTTCGTATGCCTGAAAGAAATACTATGATTCAGGGTTACGATCTTGCCGTAGAAACAGGTTTGGAAAAACTTGTGGGGGTCGATAATCGAGGTGGTTCTTTGGAGAAAATATCATCAAAGGAATTTCATAGGAGTTTGCGGGATGCGTTAAAAATTGCAGAAGGACCTCTTGCGGAAAGATCCTTTAGACAAGCATTTGATCGAAGGACTGCTTTTATTGGAAGAAAAAGCGTTCGCTCGGAAGATAAAATGAAGTGGAATGAAGCTGTCTTAGATTCGTTTCGATATCAAGTCGAAAACAAGGTGATCGCCACGCTTGAAGAAAAATATAAAAAATTGGAATCGAAGTTTTGCAATGAGTTGAATTCAGTTCAAAAAGAGAACTTGAGGCTGCAGTTAGTGGAACTGCAGAAAGAGGAGATCCTTCACGTATCACTTCAAATGGAGATGAGAGACTTTTGGGAGGAAAAACATGTTAAAAACAAACGGAGGAACGCAAAATTATTTTTAGCGGCTGCGGTTGTCGTTGTTTGTATAGCCCATCCTCCTGCCTTTGCTATTCCACTTACGGCAGTGCTAGGTGCTGTTGGATTGGTTGGATTATCGCCTAGTCAGTTTTTAGAAACGATAGAGATTTTCGTCGCTTTGTTTGGAATCAAAAATTTGCCTTCTACTTTTAACAGTGTGATTCATAGCGTCAAGACTGGGAGGGCTCCTTTAGATCTTTTTAAATGGTTGGGGGGCTTTATCAGTGATGCTTCTCTCCTGAAATTATTTAATGGAGCTCATTTGGTCACGAAGGAACAACTCAAGGAGCATCAAGCTGCGATTGATGATATTTACGCGCAGCATGAAAATCGTAGAGTAGATGCATTGCTGAGTCAGCCAAACTGTCGTGAGTGATTCTCATTTCCAAAGAGTATTTTTGTCGGTATAATAAGAAACACTCGGGGAAGATTCGGGGAATATCAAATAGGGGAGTGCGCTGTTGAGATTATTTATTTTATTCAGCTTAGGATTGTTCGGACCTGGAAGTTTAGCGCTTTCAGTCTGGGCGTCTGATCTTACTGCTGCTTTGAATCCTGCAAATATTTCTGGACTTTCGGGTTCTTTTAATCCCACAGGAGCGATGCCCCCAGCTTGGGATACGGCACGTGGCGTAGGGGCTGCTCAAATCACTCAGGCCTGTCAAAATTATAGTTCTTTATTTCAGACTCTTGCTTTTGCGCCTCAAACAGGGGCCGCTGCAGCTGCCTGTGGGATGACTGGAGCGGTCAGTATAGAGACCGCTTGTCCAAGTAGTCCGATGGCTCCAGATATTTCTACGATCAATTGCGATAGTATTCAATATGGGCAAACTCAGCTGCTTCAACGAGTTCAGACTCAATTGGATATGTCGATGTGCTCTTTAATGTGTCAGAAAGGAAAAGCGGAAGCCCTTCAAAATTCGCTTCAGTGTCTCTCCGCTCAAGTCCAAGGTCTTCAAGGTCAGATGGGAACTTTAGGCCTATTTTATCAACAAAATATTGCTAATATGCAGTTGAATATGGAGCACATTAAAGCGGCTGTAACAGATAATAAGGCTATGATCGCTCACGTCAGTTCTCAGCTGAATGGAGATAAAGCATCCGGAAAGCCAGGCCTGATCGCAGCGCAGCAGCAGCTGAAGACTTTGGTGGCAGGGATGCCTACTCAGCTTCAAGCCCTGAAGGCTCAGGAAGTAACGAATCGCGCCAGCGAGAGCGCTCTAGTGAACCAGATTCAGCAGCGAAAAGCAGGCTTGATGATAGGCTGTTTTCAAAATCAGACTAGGACCGGCTATCGCTGTACCACAAATGGTCCGCCTGAGTCCTTTCTGGCTTTTTTATTGTGCCGCTATCAGCAAACTCAAAACCAGGGGACAAATGGGGTTATTCAGCGTTCTGCTACCACCGCTGCGCAAGCGAATGCAAGTACCGCTGCATTGAAGTCAATTCTTTCACAAATAACAACCCATGCACCTTCTGGTGCTCAGATTTCTACGGATCCTAAGGGAATTGCTGCAAGTGGTCAGCAGTCGTTACTTGTTCTGACGCCGAATGATATTGAAAAACGTTATGGAGAACAGCTAGCTCAGTTTAAAATTGGGAATACAAATGCTAAGGATTTTGTGATGACTTCGATGAATAGTTGTCAAATACAAGCGAGTGACGAGGTCAATCGGGAAGCGGGTCAAGCGAATACTCCGATTGGACAAGCTCAAGTGAGTATTCAAAAAGAGAAGCAAGATTTTACTCAGAAAGTAACTACCTTGCTAAATCAATATAATCAGAGCTATTCAGAAGGCGTTACTGCCCTCAACGGTTCAGGTACATCATTAGATACGAGTTCTTGCAGTAATGCAAAGGTTACTCCTTATCAGCAAATTGAATGTATTAATAAAATTCAAACGGCTGTTCAAGGGTTATTATCGGGGCAGGGGAGCGTAAGCGTAGCTCAATTCCAAATTCGAGGAAATAATCCTCAGAATTATATCACCTTGTCCTGTAGCGGGTTGAATCAGTGTATTTCCAGTCTGCAAGGACAAAAGAGTACATTAGACGCATATGCAGGAAATATTCAGCAATTTCAAAAGAATTATCTGATTGCGGCTAATTTAAGCGAAAGAAATTATACTCAGCAGCTTGCATTTCAGATGAATTTTCAAAGTAAGCAAATATCTGAACAGATGGGATCGTTGAATCTTGCGCTTGCCCGTTTGGGGCAGTCAGGGGTTAGCGTTCCTCCTACTGCTTGTGAGCAGTCTAAGTTTGATTCGGATGGATTGATTCAGTCTCCTACTAATGTATCCAAACATCTTGCTTGTTTTATGGAGCCTCCTCTTCCTGATTTGAGTGGTCAAGGGTTTGCTACAGCTTTAGGTGGGATTGGAAGGACAGTGGCGAATTTAAATCAACAGGAAACCGCTCTTGCTTCAGCTAAGGCCCGATTGTTGAGTATGCCCTCGACCTGTGCAGCGGCACAAAATCAGCAGATTTTGCAGTCTTTGGCGGAACAAACAGCGGGTATTGATGGTTGTCATGAACTTCCCGCTTGTCAGAATCATCCCGAACAGACTATTAACAATATGATGGCTGCCGTTAGAGCATTTGGCAATGCACCGGGGATGAGTTCTTCTTCTTCGTATTCCAATTCAAATACTTCCCTTTCCATGTTAACTTCTGGAGTGAGTAGTTTTTGTGACCCTGCGCCGGGATCTGTTGGCCAATTTGGGCATGGATATAGTGGCCAACCTAACTCATATTCAGCTTATCCACCTGGTGGCGGATATGGTGGTGGATACTCTAGTGTGGGTAGATGCCGTGCTTTTATGAGCTCTTTATTGGGTTCAAAGCCGATGCTTCAGACTGGTAGCGGGCTGGGTCAACATTACGGATCTTTACTAGGGAGATAAGAGCTTTTTATGGTAAGGCGGGAAGGTGACCCACTTACCCTTTGTCAAGATGCAAGGATTAGGAAACGATTTTATTGTTGTAGATGAGATCGGGCTCCTTTTTTCTACTTCCCTTACTTGGACTCCTGCTTTAGCTCAGAAAGTTTGTGATCGGCGTTGGGGCGTCGGAGCCGATCAGGTTTTGTTGCTGAGGATGCCTCAAAATTTAGCGGATGTGAGGATGGAGATTTGGAATGCGGATGGTTCCGGCGCTGAGATGTGTGGCAATGGGATTCGGGCTGTAGCACTTTATCTCTCTCAGTATTCAAAAATAAAAAAAAAGGAATATCTGGTTGAAACCTTAGCGGGTGTGAAGACGGTGCAGATTCGGGGGAATCAAGTCAGAGTCGATATGGGACAGCCCGTTTTCGGCTCTTCCTTTCAAGATCAGGGAGAAACTTTTTTTGAAGTCAGTATGGGTAATCCTCATGCTGTTGCTTTTGTGCAGAGTGTCGCAGAGTTTCCTGTTGAAAGCCGAGGGCCATCGATTGAGTGCCATTCTCGGTTTCCCAAACGGACTAATGTGGAGTTTGTGGAAGTGATCGACTTGCATTCCATTCAGGTGAGAGTATGGGAGAGGGGCGCGGGGATCACTTTAGCCTGCGGGACTGGAGCCTGTGCTGCTGCGGTTATCAGCTTAGCAAATAACCACGTCAAAGGACCAGTCGATGTCCACTTGCCTGGAGGAGTATTGAAAATCTCATGGGATGGGCCTGGCCATTCGGTCAGGATGGAAGGCCCAGCGCAAGAAGTTTTTCAGGGCAAATTAATACTCGAGGAGTCCTTTTTTTCTTAATTGTCGATATTGGAAAGTGGGTTGATATAGAGCCTAAAAGTTTTATCTCGGTGTCTGCGAATAGCAAAAACGCCATTTTCTTTTTCGGTAGCTAATTTTTCATAAAAAACGGGATCTAAGTCAGCAATTTCTTGAACACTCTTTCCTTCGTATTTACCAAAATCAATAATGACGAGGCATTCGTCTATGATCCCAGTCACGGGACTTCCATTTCCACTCATACCCACCTCCTGAAACTTTGTGAGTCTTTCTAGTTTACTAGGGAGTTTGGTTGGATTTCAACGCAATTATTGTGGCTGCCTATTTAATTCGGTCCGCTCCTTGTGATATGGGATAGACACAT
>CAIYTD010000045.1 GCA_903928955.1 Oligoflexia bacterium
ATTAAGCGAGATCAGTGTGTATACAGGTTGATATTGTGAAATGCAAGTATTTTTATACTCAATTAAGAACTAAATTTTTTCTATTTTGATAATTTAATATTAAGGAATTGATGAAATGAAAGAAAAAAAATTGTATTGCACTCTGGTTGAAGCAAAGATAATAGGCAATTGGGTGATATTGGGGGAAAATAATGATTAAAAATAGACTTAAATATTCAATTTTTTTTCTAATTGTATTTTTTATTTCGTTTTGTTTGCCACTGAGTTTGGGGTGGACGAGTATAGATATTCAATCTGATTTGATTTTATTAAGAGCGGAGTCGTTCTACACTGATAACACCTTTTTTACCTTCTAACGCACTAGTTATTTTTTGAAGTTGGCCCAAATCTCCAACTTCGACATCAAATACTGCAATTGCTTTTTTATCGTGCGTGGTCCGAATATTGGCAGAAGCGATATTTACTCCAAAGGAACTAATGGTTTGGGACATGAGCGCTAAAAAACCTGGTTCATCTAGGGTAACTACACGGATTCGGACATGCCGTTTAATTGCTCCTTTTTCAGTAATATTCCATTGAACTTCTACTTTTCGTTCTTTATCGCTGTCGAGTGCTTTCGCGCAGCTCGCTATATGGACAGTTACTCCTCTGCCTCGAGTAATAAAGCCAATAATGCTATCTCCGGGAAGTGGATTGCAACATCTTCCAAAGCGGATCAGAACGTCATCGAGATCGGCTACAGTGATCGCATTGCTTGTTTCGCTCTTCTTTTTTGCAGCATTAAAAACACGTTTTAAGAAACTTTGGTCTTCTGCTTTTGCAGCTTCTAATTTTTTTTCTAAAGCTTCTTTCGGGACAATTTTTTGTATGAGCTCGTCTGTGGTGATTCTTCCGTAGCCGACGGCAATAAAAAGCTCGCTATCGGTTCTGATATTCAAAGGTTGCGCTGCTTTTAGTAGTTCTCCTGATTTCTCTAGTTTAGATAGAGTATGTCCAAAAGGTCGAAGGCCCTTATCTAGCATTTCCTTGCCTAGTTTATGAGCTCGATTTCTTTCCTGTTCTTTAATAAAAGTACGGATTTTCGCTTTTGCACGGGAACTTTTAACGATTTTAAGCCAATCTTTTGATGGGGTTTGAGTAGGAGAAGTGATGATTTCTACTGTATCTCCCGACTTAAGTCGGTGTTTGAGAGGAAATATTTTTCCATTTACTTTAGCTCCTACGCATTTATTTCCTACGTCTGTATGAACTGCGTATCCAAAGTCGAGTGGAGTAGCTCCATGCGAAAGCTGCTTGACTTCTCCCTTGGGTGTGAAAACAAAAACATCCTCTGCAAAAAGGTCAATTTTAACCGTTTCCAAAAATTCATTTGGATCAGATAAATCTTTATGCCATTCGAGGAGCCGATTGACCCAGGTTACGTTTTCTCTGGATCTACTATCAAATTTTCCTTCTTTATATTTCCAGTGAGCAGCAATTCCTCCTTCTGCAACTTGATGCATATCTTGAGTTCGAATTTGAATTTCAATTCTCTCTCCGTAAGGTCCGATTACAGTAGTATGAAGAGATTGATACGCGTTTGCCTTAGGCATTGCAATGTAGTCTTTAAAACGACCTGGGACAGGCTTATAAGCAGCGTGGATGACGCCAAGAGATTTATAGCACTCAGTTATATTGTCTACAATAATTCTAAAAGCAATAACGTCATAAACGTCTTCATATTCAACTTTACGGCGTTCCATTTTTTTAAAAATGGAATAAAAATGTTTAGCTCGTCCGGCTACTAAAGCATGGATGTCATATTCTTTTAATCTTTCGTCGAAGATCGCAGCTACTTCTTCGATATATTTTTCACGCTCTCGCTTTGTTTTAGCAATTCTTTGGGCTAATTTAAAATAGATATGCGGATGTAAGTATCTCAGCGTTAAATCTTCTAATTCCAATTTAATCCAGCTAATTCCTAAGCGATTAGCTATTGGCGCATAGATGTCCAAAGTTTCTTGAGCAATCATTTTTTGTTTGTAGGGGATTAGGTGCTCCAATGTTCTCATATTGTTTAAGCGATCTGCCAATTTCACTAAGATGACTCGAATGTCTTTAGCCATAGCTAAGATCATTTTTCGAAAATTTTCTGCTTGCTTTTCCTCAGAAGTTTTGAAAGCAATCTGTGAGAGTTTGGTTACACCATCTACCAATTCAGCGATGTCTTTTCCAAATTCTTTTTCAATCTCTTCTAGTGTTGCATGAGTGTCTTCGACGGTGTCATGGAGTAGGCCTGTGATAATACTAGGGATATCCAGATGTAAATCTGCCAACGTTTGGGCAACTTCCGTTGGGTGGATCATATAGGGCTCGCCACTCGAGCGAAGTTGGCCTCGATGAGCGTCATCAGCAAATTGATAGGCTCTGTGGATAAGGTCAAGTTTAGCATCTAGGTAATAAGTTTCCACTTTGCTACAAATTGTTTTTAAGGTGGCGACCGATTGCTTAGCCATTTTGAGGTCCCGCTATGGGCTCTAGGTGGTATTTGTTTTGAAGAATCTCTTTGAGTTCTCTATAGGCGCGTTCTAGGGAGTCATTTACAATGATGCTGTCAAATTGATGAGATTCCTTTATTTCGGCTGTAGCATGAATGAGGCGTTTTTTGATTGATTCCTCTGTTTCTGTTCCACGCGCTCTGAGTCTAAATTCCAGTTCCTCGATGCTGGGAGGAAGTATAAAAATGCGACGACAGTGTTCAGGGTAAGCTCTATGAAGTTGCATGGCTCCTTGGACGTCAATATCGAGTAGAAGGGATTTTTGAGTTGCAAATGCTTGTTCGATTGCATCTTTAGAGGTCCCATAATAATTGCCGTGTACTAAAGCCCATTCAACAAATCGTCCCATTTGAATTTTCTTTTGAAATTCCTCTTTATTTAAAAAGAAATATTCAATTCCGTTTTTTTCTTTTCCGCGCGGTGGACGACTCGTTGAAGAGATAGAAAGGAAAAGGGCAGGGAAATCTGCAAGTAG
>CAIYTD010000046.1 GCA_903928955.1 Oligoflexia bacterium
ATCAATAAACCATGGGAATTATTTGTTCAGGAAAATGCAGCGAATAAAAAAGTTATTCAGGTAACTAATAAAGCAATGACTGATGAATTTAAATCTTATGCATGGAGAGAAAATAAAATTTTCACTTGAACTTGAAAAAAATTCAACTCTGAAAACTCCCCTGAGAGAGTGGACTTTTGAATTGATTTGTCCGCAAGGCTCTACCAGTGGATTTCTTCCTATTTTACGAGAGAGGTTAAATAGAGATTTTTTTCAAACTCCACTGGAATCTGAGGTTGTAGCAATCTGCTGTGAGGTCCTTTCCACAACTCTTGGGCAGAGCCCTCAGAAAAATTTATTTCACTCAAAAGAAGATTTTGAAGAAGCTATGGCTTCATTTGTAGGTCAACTCGAAGAGTTTTTAGGAAAAGATAAGGTATTTTGGGCAAAAATTACAGAAGAACGATTTCCAGAAAAAAGTTGGATAAAGACTCATCAATCAGAAAATTCTCAAATAGATCTGGAAGGAAGGTATCCCCTCCGGCCTACTCGTATTTTTAGAACCCCTTTTCCAGTTACAGTGCTTCAAGATCGAGTGGTGTGGAAGGGGCGTTCTTTTAAATTCAAGCATTGGTCTCGGGTGGAGCGTCTTTCTCCGGATTGGTTGGACGATGTCCCGGCTCGTAACTATTATCGGGTGGATCTTGAAGGCGGCCGAGCGATTTGGGTTTTTTCAGATCCAGGACATGATTTTTTTGTACAGGGATATTTTGAGTGAGATGTCTCGATGTACGTTGAACTCCAATGTAAGACTCATTTTTCTTTTCTGCGAGGTGCATCCGATGCAAAAGAGTATTTTTTTCGAGCCCGTGACCTAGGCATTCCTGCTCTTGCCCTGACCGATGTCAATGGTGTTTATTCTTTGCCACGGGCGTTTGAAGCGTTACGAGAATGTCCTCAAATGAAGCTCATTTCGGGATGTGAGCTCGTTCTTCAGAATCATCCGTCTCTTACAGTTTTGGTGCGAGATCGACCTGGTTATTCCATTTTGTGCCGAATGATTACGGCTGCTCATAGTAGGAAAGACAAAGTAGAATTAACTATCCCGGAATTTTTATATTTTATAGCTCAGAAGGGGGCAGAAGGACTTGTAGCTCTTTGCCCTCTCACAAAAAAATCGAATTACTCTCTGCTTCAGAGAATCTTTGGAGATCGCATTTTTTTATCTCTGAGTCTCTCATTAGATGGGCTAGATCAAGAAAGAATTTTGGAGGCGCAGTTAGTAGCCAAACAATCGAATTTGAGGATAGTAGCTACAAATGATGTTCACTACCATATCTCTGAAAGGCGTCCTCTTCAGGATGCTCTTACATGTGTGCGTGAAGGAGTCACTCTAAAAAATGCAGGTTTTAAACTCTTTCCGAATGAGGAAAGATATTTGAAGTCCCCGATTCAGATGAAGTCTCTTTTCCGAGATCTTCCGGATGCGATTCAGGCGTCACTGGATATTGCAGAAAGTTGTACATTTTCTCTCTCTGAGCTTTCTTATCGATATCCTTGTGAGTGGGTTCCTCATGGGCAGACTGCTCACAGTTATTTAGAAAATCTCGTTTGGAAGGGTGCTTATGATTCTTATTCTGGTGCCATTCCAATAGAAGTAGAAAAACAAATTATTTATGAGTTAAATATTATTCTTAAAATGAATTATGCTGATTATTTTTTAACGGTATATGACATTGTAGATTTTGCAAAAAAGAAAAATATTTATTGTCAAGGTCGAGGATCGGCAGCAAATTCTGTGATTTGCTATTGTTTGGGTATTACTGTCATTGATCCAGTCAGATCAAATCTTTTATTTGAGCGATTCATTAGTGAGGAGAGAGGTGAGCCTCCAGATATTGACGTGGATTTTGAACATCAACGAAGAGAAGAAGTCATTCAGTATATTTATAATAAATATGGTCGTGATCGCGCTGCAATGATTTCTGCGGTAAGAACCTACCGACGTCGAAGTGCCTTTCTGGAAATGAGTAAGGCAGTAGGTGTATCCGTAGGAACCCTTTCAGCTTGGGAGCTGGAGCGTAATTTTGAAAAATATGCAGGAGTATTGGTCAGTAAAAAAGATAAAATTGAGCAACTTGTTTCGGAATTAAAAGGCCGTCCCAGGCATCTGTCGATTCATCCCTGTGGTTTTACACTTTCAGCTGATTCCTTAATAGATACTGTTCCTTTAGAGCCCGCTAGAATGGAGGGAAGAACAATTTGTCAGTGGGATAAACATGATTTAGATACTTTAAATCTTATGAAGATAGATGTTTTGAGTTTGGGATTTCTTTCGGTTATTCATCAGGCGTGTGATTTAATTGGAATTCATTTCTCAAAAATTCCTCAAGAGGATGATCCTAAAGTTTATGAGATGATTCAAAGAGGCGATACAATCGGAACCTTTCAAATTGAGTCTCGTGCACAAATAGCGACTCTCGGAATAACCCAGCCAGAATGTTTCTATGACCTTGTTGTCGAAGTTGCTCTGGTTCGACCTGGTCCAAACGTAGGAGAAATGAAGCATCCTTATCTAGTGCGAAGGGAAAATGCAAAAAAAGGGATTCCTTACGTATTTGAGGATCCCGTGACTGAAAAAATACTGGGTCGTACGTTTGGAGTTCCTATTTTTCAAGAGCAAGTGATGAAGCTTGCAAGAGATCGAGCAGGCTTTTCGGCGGGAGAAGCCGATCAATTGAGGCGTGCCATTGCTGCATGGAGATCAGCTGAGGTCGTCGATGCGATCAGTATTCGATTTTATGAGGGATTAAGGGCAGGAGGAATGTCAGAGGAGCAGGCTCGAGAGCTTTTTGGATATATGAAAGGTTTTTCGAGTTATGGTTTTCCAGAATCGCATGCTGCATCGTTTGCTATTTTAAGTTATCTGTCTGCTTGGTTGAAATTCTATCATCCTGCTGAACTTTTAGTGGGATTGATCCAGTCGCAACCTATGGGGTTTTATCCTCTGGATGTATTGATCCAGGATGCGATTCGACACGGAGTCCAAGTTCTTCCAGTAGATCCTCATTTTTCGGATTGGAATCCGATTTTGATCGATAAAAAGACTGTTCGAATGGGTTTTAAAGAGATTCAAAATATTCATAAAAAAGATTTTGAATCGATGATTCAAGAGCGTTCTCAATCTCCCTTTCAAAGTCTTCAGGATTTTTTACAGAGAACGTCTTTTTCTAAAGAAGTGATTCAAGCGATGGCAATGGCCGATGTTTTTAGATCTTTTGGGATGGATCAGAGGCATAGCTTTTGGCAGTCCCTGGAATTTCACTCTGTTGGACAGCTGAGTCTTTTTGGAAAATTTGGAGATGTTTTTGAACGGATGACCCTTTCTGAATCTATTACTGAAGACTACCGTGGTTTGGGATATTCCTTGCGTGGAAATAAAATGATGGCAATGCGTTCGGAAAATCTTTCTTTTCTGAAGAAGTACCATGTGATGAATAGTGTAGAAGTGAAGCGGTTGCCTCATGGAGTATTTGCCGTCTATGCTGGAATAGTCATGGTCCTCCAGCGTCCCCCTACTGCAAAAGGAGTTGCCTTTATGACTCTTGAAGACGAGATGGGTTCTGTGGATCTGGTTTATTTTAAAAAGGTATATGAGCGCTTCCTTCCTTTCATTCAAGAGGGACAAAATGGGCAGACTTTGATTGTAAAAGGTAAGATCCAGCGACGAGGAAAGAGTCTTGTTCTGATTGTGAGTTTTGTTTCCACTCTATCTAGGGAAATCGGTGGTAGTCTCTTTGAAATATGAAAGAACTGAAAAAAGTACAAAGCGCTATCGCTTCTTGTCGTGTCTGTCCCCAGATGGTGGGGCCTCCCGTACATGGTCGAGCAATCCTGTCGCCTGTTTTTCTTCTGGGTCAAGCTCCAGGGCCTCGTGAGGCAGCCCTGGGACGTCCATTTGCCTATACCGCGGGGAAAACACTTTTTCGATGGTTTGAACAAGCGTACGGTATTTCTGAAGCTCAGTTTCGGGAGCGGGTTTATATAGCCGCTGTAGCGCGTTGTTTCCCCGGTAAAGGCTCAGGAGGGGGAGATCGGGTCCCTAATTCTCTTGAAATTGCGAACTGCGGACACCATCTCAAGCGGGAGCTTGCGATCCTTCAGCCACAGCTCATTGTCCCAGTAGGTAAGCTTGCGATTGCACAGGTTCTGGGCCCAAAGATATTTCGCGCAGGCATGCTTTTAACAGATGTAGTTGGAATTAAATTCAATATAGAATTTCATAGTCAAAAGATGGAAGCAATCTGCCTTCCACATCCGAGTGGCTTATCTTCTTGGCATAAAAAGGAGCCAGGAAAAACTCTATTGATGCAAAGTCTTCAGCTCATGGGTGTTCAGCCTGCTTGGCGAGAGGCATTTCGTTCGTGAATGATTTTGATAGATTTCCAGCTATCGATTCGTTTATTGCTAAGATTATGATTTTATCTTCTAGTCGTAGGGCTCTTACTATTTGGTTCTGTGTCGCATTATTTTATATGTATCAATTTGTCCTACGTGTTTCTCCTAGTGTGATGATGAGAGAGCTCATGACTTCTTTTCACGTGGGCGCCGGTGAAATAGGTTCTCTCTCGGCGGTGGCGATGTATTGTTATGCTTTTTTTCAAATACCCTCTGGACTGTTAGTCGACTTATTTGGAGTAAGAAAAATTGTTCTTTGTTCCATTGAATTTTGTGTTGTAGGTATTTTTATTTTTATTGGGACGGATAACCTGATTCTGGCAAAATTAGGCAGAATGTTAGTAGGAACGGGCTCTGCGGCTGCGTTTTTATCAGTGAGCAAAGTATCTACTCAGCTTTTCTCACCGTCTAAACGAGCAACGCTTTTCGGCTTAACAATGGCTGCTGGTACTGTGGGTGCTTTAAATGGAAGTACTTCACTTACCTTTCTCATTTCCAAGATAGGATGGAGGCAGGGGTTAGCTGTAATAGCATTTTTAGGTTGCTTGATTTTTGCGCTTAATTTTTTTCTATTGAAGGAAAGATCTGATTTTAATCGAACGAAAGAGCGAGATAAAAATTTTAACATTCGAATTTATTTAAAAGAAGTTCTTTTGGTTTTAAGCCTGAAATCTTGCTGGATCAATGCTTTGACTGCACTTGGGATTTATTTATCTGTTTCAGTTTTAGCAGATTTATGGGGAGTTTCTTTTCTCATTCAAACCTATGGCTTTGAAAATCGACAAGCAGCAGGAATTGTTTCATTGATCTATGTGGGGCTTTGTATAGGAAGTTTAGTGCTCACGTTTATGAGCGATTGGATGAATCAAAGAAAACGGATGATTCAAGTTTGCACATTTTTTATTTTTTCGGCCCTATTTATTGTGATTTATTATACTTCACTTTCTCTTTTCTTATTGTCGGTCTTATTTTTCTCTATTGGATTTTTTTCTGGAGTAGAGATGCTTTGTTTTGTAAATGCTACTGAAAGCGCTGATCAACGGTTTTCAGCAACAGTTACAGGATTTATTAATTGTGTTGTGATGCTCGGCGGAGCATTCATTCAAGAGCGGGTTGGAAAGCATTTAGATATTTTTTGGACTGGGCAATTAGATGGAGAGGGGATTCGAATTTATACGACATCTGCTTTTCAAGATGCATTTGTATGGGTAGTCGGAGTTGTTTTTGTTTCCATGATCGTTTCTTGTTTTCTAAAAAAAGAGGAAAATCCTTCGAGGTTATCTTGAATCTTGGTGGATAAAAATCTATGATCGATAGCATGAAGCGGGTTTTTGAAGGAGAAGTGGAGTCTGATTTTGAACGACAGTACTGTTGGGGAGATGATCAACGCTACCTCTACCATCCCAATCGCCGAAAAGCGTCTGTCTTTGGTTATTTTTTGAGGCTAGAGGAAGTTTTACGGCTCGTTCAAACTTATAGTCCAGGCCGTCGCATTGCAGATTTTGCGTGTGCTCAAGGAAATTTTGGACTCCTACTAGCCGAGCAAGATTATGAAGTAACGGCGGTAGATATTCATCCTGAATTTTTGAAATATGCAGAAAAAAAACACACTCAAGGCGTATATCATGTCCAACAGGCCAATCTCATGGAGTTTAGAGATTCAAAAGGATTTGACTGTATTCTGGCTGGTGAAGTGATTGAGCATGTTGCTTTTCCTAAAGATCTTTTAAGCTCAGTTGTAGCAAACCTGAAACCAGGTGGGGTATGTATTCTTACGACTCCAAATGGAGCTGATTATTGCTCCACCCTTCCGACTTATGAACAAGTTACAAATATTGAAGAACTCATTCCGCGACAGTTCCACTGGGGTGATCACCTTTTCTTATACACTGAAAATGAATTAAGAAAATTGATTGAGGAAGCAGGTATGCAGGTTGTTTACCTAGAGAAATACAATAGCGCTTATATAAGTCAGCTCAAAGGGATTCGTTATTTACTTCCTTTACGACTTCTTAAGTGGCTGGAGCGGAAAACGCGCAAGTGGGGGAAAAACGGGAAAGACAGTACAAATCTCCTAATAGTCGTTGCTCGAAAATCACTATAATAAAAACTATGTCTACAATATTAATGAAAATTCTTGAATTCCTCATAATGGCCTTTTTTGTTTTTCTATCAGGTTGTTCCACTGCTTCTTTTGTACCCTTGTCCTCCGAATTCAAGGGTATGGAAAAACTCACTTCGACTGATCCACAAAAAATTGGAATCTTTAAAAGCACCATTCCTTTTAAAGAATATCAAGAGATTGGGATTGTCATAGTTCATTCTGGAAATTCAGATATTAATGTTTTATTTAAAGAAATGAGAAATCAGGCAGCTAAACATGGAGCTGATGCAGTATTAAACTATAGATTAACTTCTTTGACGGAAACACACTCAGTACCTGTAACGTCAACATCTTGTATTCCGAGTGGAGGATGCAATACCATTACCTCGGCGACTACGAGCACATCTATTATCTACACGATTGTAGGAACTTTAGTGAGGAGAAAATAATGCGATTTGGCTTCTATATGAGTTTATTGGTCCTGTTTTTTTCTGCTTGTACAACGGCACAATTTGCTCCTTCTTTACTAGATAAAGTTTATGAAAAAAGGCGTTCTCCCGAGGAGATAGAAGTTTATAAAACTCAGATTCCAGATAAAAAATATATTGAGATCGGATCGGTTCATGCTTGTTGCGGTAGCATCGATAAAATCGTTATTTTACTTCGAGAAAAGGCTTCGCAAGCAGGGGGAGATGCGCTCATTAGTATTGATGCCCATGCAAGCCAAGGAATGTCCGCAGCAGTAATAAGATTTGAGTAGCTTAATAACGCCAGTTCGACGTAAGAAGATTGCAAATTCAAATCAAAACGAGTTCGCCCGATGTGTTATGTTCCATTTTCATTCGTGGTTTTCTGTCTGAGAGGCAATATGCAGCTAGCCCAGCA
>CAIYTD010000047.1 GCA_903928955.1 Oligoflexia bacterium
ACAAAGAAGACGAAGAATACAATTTCGTTCAAAGTCAAAAAATTGGGAACTCAGAACCCTGGCCCTGCTGCGGGATTCCCTCCGGAGTTTATCTCATTAATCCAGGAATGAGTATTTGGGTTTTTACAGTACTTGCTAAAATTACAGGCGCTCATACTCCTACAGAATTGGCTCATTCTGTACAAATTTTTGCCTTATTAGGGATGTGCTTAATCATCCCTTTTGGGTTATTTTTTATCTCTAAAAAAGAACGAAGCGTATGGTGGTGGGCCCTAGCATTAGCCCTCGTGAACCCCTTTCTCATTCTTTATCAGAGAAAACTTTGGCCTGAGCCTTTTCTACCTTTTTTTACCATGATAACGCTGATGGGGTGGTGGACTAGAAAATCTCGCTGGGGTGCATGGATCTGGGGGCTGACCGGAGCCTGGCTTGGTCAAATTCATATGAGCGGTTTCTTTTTTTCTGCGGCTCTCTTTTTATGGACCCTTCTTTTTGACCCTCAGAGGCGATCCATTCGATGGAAAAGCTGGTTTCTAGGTTCCGTACTAGGCGCTCTTCCATTAATCCCATGGGGAATTTATGCATGGAAACATCCCGTTCACGAATCGATCATGGGAGGCTGGAGAGAGATGATTCAGCTCAAGTACTGGGTATTTTGGATTACTAACCCTTTGGGATTGCATTTAGGAAACCCATTAGGACTCCTCAGGGGCCAATCTAACTGGGATCAAATTTCTGATTTCGTTCGTTATCCAGTGATCTTATGCCACCCAACGTACTTAGTCGGAGCTGCTCATCTCGGAATTGTCGGAGCTTCGCTGGTTATTTTTTACCAGGGAGTTTTGAGTTTTTGTAAAAAAATAAAAGGAGAAAAAAAGCTTATTTGTCTTTCTTCTACAGCATTTGTACAAAACTCGATCTTCTGGGGATGCGGCATTCTGATGACTTTGACTGGGGTCAATATACGGCGTTATTATATGGCAGTCACTTTTCCTCTCGAATTTGTTTTTCTTATCCGAATGGCAAACCCAGCCTCGCGCAGAGGTCATCAACTTCTTTTTATTCTGTGGATTTGTGAACTTTGGATCTCAGCGAACTTTGTTGGCTATATCCATACTCACAACGGATCTTTAGAAGGCGACTATGGGTCAGCCTACCATTTGATTCATCCTGAGAATATTAAGAAATAAAATTACTTAACGTACCCTTGCTTTAAAATCTTTTCCTGCCTTAAATCGTGGCACAGTCCGAGCTGCAATCTTGATCACTTTACCCGTCTGCGGATTGCGTCCCATCCGAGCTTTGCGCTTACTCTTTGTGAAAGTGCCGAAGCCTACGAGAGTGACATCCTGCTTTTTTACGGCGTTCTTGATCACGGACAAGGTCTCGTTAAGAATGGATTCGATTTCGCATTTTTTGAGTTCTGAGTGATTTTTATGCGCTGCTAACTTTTCGACAAGTTCTGATTTATTCATTTGAGTCTCCTAATAGGATTAAAAATTCAATTTTATATTTTCTTGTGAGATCCATCACAAGTGATAGGCGAATGGCTTTGCTTGCATCCACAAAAATAGACTGTTTTACTTTCAGTAGCAGTAAATTTTTTTGGTACGAAAGTCGTTCCTTTATGTGAGCCATCACAAAAAGGCTGACCAGCACTTTTCCCGCAAGCACACCAATAATAATCTTTTCCAGCTTCTACAGCAACAGGAAGTGGAGCTTGAGAAGCAATAGTGGGTTTACTCATAGAAGTCCTTTAAATTTCAAAATAAAGCCTTCCATGGCTGGATTGATAAGAATGGATAATTACTTCTTAGATTTCTTCTTGGTTTTTTTAGCGACTTTCTTCTTTGCTACTTTTTTTGCCATGTTGGGCCTCCTTTGCAATACCAATGTGAAACATTTTAATCAAAATAGAAAGCAAAATAATAAACTGAATCACCTATTATAGAATAGATTGACGTTCACCGCGCTCTAAAACGGCTTTAGCCAGACTGAGCGAGTGAGGCTCAACTCAGAGAATATTCAAAGCCGCATGGACAGCCCGGTCATGGCACCTGTGAATTGAGCTCCTTTCGCATTTTCTTGCTCCAAGGCGATACGAGACCTCGTCATTTTAGGATACTGGGACATGTGGGTACCAAGTGCATCGGTTTCAAAGCCTCAAGGGGGTATCTACGATAGTGCCAACTACCCATATAAGTAGAACTACATTAAACTACTTAATTATACCGATGACACCCGCATTAAGTAGTACTTAAATTTTTGTTAATTTTATAATATATACTTTTTTAAATGAAATTATCAAAACTCAGATCAAAAGTCGCTCTCTCTTTTTTTTATTCTTTATATTTAATATAAAAAGTAATGCAGCTGATGTTGTAGAAGATTTTGAATTGTTAAGAGTTCCTATCCAGTCTGTTCTCATGAGCAGTTGACCTTCTCCCACCGTCCTTACTGATTCTCGAGAGTTTTGCACTTTGGAACATTTTTGTTCTCTATTGAAACCTCAGCTCGATCAATTTTACATCTACATAAATGAAGAAGGCGGAAAATTTCATAACTTGGAATTACTCAATAAAATTAATATAACTAAATCTTGCTTTAAAAATCAAATAAAAAAAGAAGAGAGGCCTACTTCAGAGAAAAGAGCCAGGAATCATCAAATATTGCTGCTGCTCGAATAGAATTCATAAAAAACCTTCTTGAAGAGATTGGGGGAAATCTGCAGAACTCTCAACGACTGATTCAGTATCTCAGCGAAGTTTTTTATCGGGACCAAAGGGAAGCTATCCGATATCGATGCGATTTCAGAACCCGAACAGCATTAATTTTAGATTCTCCGAAGAAAAAAGGTTAAAAATAGAACATTTTAAATCAACCGTTCTCGATTGGGTGGTTGAAGCCATTCTTTGTGATTAAAATTTAGAAAATGAGCTTCTGAATCGGGTCCTGAATTTTTGTCCAATCCACCGGAAAAATTCTCTTTTGCGAGCGGCATTGGAACCACTTTTGCCACTCAGAATCAGGATCGAGAAGATTCCGAACTTCATCGTCCTGATTCGACCCCGCCAATACGGAGTAGACTTGAGGAGGACTGCTCATTTCAACAACCAAACGTTGAGAAGGACCTTCGGTTTGATCGAGATAAGCCCCTGTCCAATGGGAAGTTCCAGGACTCACGCTGTTATCATCTCCGCTACTTGCCAGAGGGAAAGTCGGAGAGAGTTGAGATTGACCTAAGTGAGCAAAAGATATTTTATGAATTTCACCCCACTCTAAAAGAGTATGGGTTTCATTCCATTTTAAATCCTCTAATGCGAGTTGAAATGAATTTAAAATACTTTTTTCCAATAATTCATCCCTTGCTTTTCTTTGAGTCAATTGACGATAAAGGGCCCCAGTATTGATACTATTCTCTTTAAAAATATGACTGACCCAGCGGCGATAAACTCCACACGCAATGCAATGAATATCTGCATTAAAGTCCCAAGCTTTTAAAGTCGATAAGACTGGAAAAAAACTTTGAGGATCAGGTAATTCTTTCCATCTCGCTTCCAATACAGAAAGAAGATGTGGAAGAAGAAACCTCGCATCCACAGCCTGCACATCACATTGAATTTTCTGAATCGATGCAAGGTCATGCCTTGCTTGAGCAGTAATCAGCTCCTCAATTCGCAGGGCTCTAAAACCCTGGACTTGAGCGTGACCAGAGCTCAATCGCGAGCCCTCCGGCCATTGTGCGTTGTTGGCGGTCACAACAAACCCTCTTTGCGGAGAAATTAAATGGGGCATCTCCTCGGGTTTCACTGGATGTTGAAACGCGGGTGCATTTTCCACCTCAGAAAGGCTCTGAAAAGGAATACCAAAGAGAGGCTGCTGCTCATACCGAGCCACCTTTCCGATCGCACGGTATCCCGTTTTTCCTCGATCATCTGCAAATACAAAATTCCAACTCGGCACTCCCACCTCAGAAAGAGCCTGATCCGCTTGCTGAACATTCCCAGCACTCATGAGGTGATGCATTCCCATAAAATCATTGGGGTTCAGTTCAAAACCCGTCCAACTTAAAACCATGGCTTTGCCTTTGGGCCCAGGCAATGGCAAAATGGGAAGCTGACTTGCTGTTCGTCGAAAGGAAGTAAAAAAATAAGGCAGTTTCCACTTCCAGAATCGAAACCAAATCCAGGGGGTGGTAGATTTTGAATCTTTGAGATCTGCTTCAGGAACAAAGCTCACTTGGGAAGCAGGTAGAAAAGAATTAGTCAACCCCCAACTCAAATGGCGATTTGCACCACTAGCAACAAAAGGAACACCTGGAAACGTCGCCCCAATGACATCCCATCGTCCCGCCTGAATATGCACCCAATACCAAAAAGGAGGATGTCCCAATAAAAGATGAGGATCATTAGCGAGCCAAGCATTTCCCGTTTTGCTCCGCTGAGGACCTATTACCCAGTTATTGCTTCCCATTCCAGCTCCCCCAAATGCAGTTGGAAACTCAACAGGTGGACTAAAAAAACTGATTTCAGAAGCGCCCAAATTTTCCAAAGGTATCTGAGAAGCAGCCGAACTAGAACGAGCGAGAGGATATTCGCCTGACTTCAGAATGGAAACATCCCAAGGGAGTCCTTCTGAACGAAATAAAGTTCGAGCCAATTCCCCGTGAACCTGCAGCCATTGGGCTTCATCGATTTGATTTTGAAAACTGCGTTGGGTTTGATCAAACGATTGGAGTAAGAATAAACCTAAAGTATCTTCTGGACGCCAAGGATCAGGGCGATATCCGAGCTGAACAAATTCGTAAACTCCCTGATCCACTGCTTCTTGCATCCCTCGGTTCACCCCCTCGGTATAGGCAAAAAAAATGTTTTGCACTTCGGAAGACATTTTATGAAAGACAAGATCAGCGCGCTCTTGCAACCCCAATAATCTCAAAAAAAAATCAGAACGAATAAAATCTTTACCAAAAACTTCTGCTTTGCGTCCTTGAACAGTCCTTCTAAAAAAATCCATCTCCCACGCACGATCTTTGCCATGTAAATATCCCAAACAGGCTATGCCCACCTTCTCCTTCTCTTCATTAGAAGACTTACCTGGTAATTTTTGAACATGAATATGAGGAATCCCTTGAGAATCTCTCCAAATATCACAATAAGAATTTTTAAGCCCGCCCTGCTGAGCATTCCCTAGACTACAAGGCAATAGGAGAATCAATAAAACAAAAAATCGCATTTTTAGAATTGGAATCATAGTACTTTCCACCAACGCTCCCCGATCGAATGAGGAATTTTTTGAGATAAAATCTGTCCTATAACTGCTGCAGTCACTGCTGGCTTTTCTAAGTGCGGACTATGCCCGGCACCTTTAATCAATACAGCATGATGTTTTTCTTTTAAATCAGGATTAAGATTTTCTAGCCAAGTCGAAGCACAAGAGGCAGGGATCAATGTATCTTTTTCTCCCCATAAAAGCCAAATGTCTGACTGAATTTGAGACACCACTTGATCGACGCAATGATCATCCCGAAAGGAATTCATAAACTGAATCGTGTCTTCTCGATTCACAAACTGAGCAAAATGAGCCGTCATCCAACGAAACCAGGCAGGCTCAGAAGCAAAAAGATGAGGCCTTAATGCAATAAACCCATCGACCATCGCCCGCCTAAAGATAGACTCCCAGTCTTCTCTCATTTGCAAATCAGAAAAAACGCCGGAAGGATTTCCTAAAAGGATCAGCTGAGGTCCAGCGTAATTAAGCCGATTAGAAGTCGGTCGAGCTCCTTCGCCACAAAGCGAAGCATAATAAGCAGTCAGCCAACCTCCTAAAGAATGCCCGAAAATCGTGTGCGGCTTCAACGAATCCAGGGTATCACTCACCGTAGATCGCATGAGATCCATGGTTGGAAAAGATTTTTCGCGCGAAAGAAAACCTCCAAAACCTGGAAAATCAAAAAGAATTAATTCATCATAATGAAGCTTCAAAACAGGTAAAAGCAAAGTCACTACCCCTTGCCAAGAAAGAGGAGTATCTCCAAATCCTGGAATCAAGACAAATCTTTTGGGATAAGGTTGTTTCTGATCTCGTGGTCTCAGGATTTTTCGCCAATATCCTAACTTTACTTCCCCGTTTCGCCGGAGCTCCCATTGATAATTTCTGGCTTTGAGAAAAATGGCAGCAATACCATGCAGACTTTTCATCAAATTAGGGTTTTTTGAGAAAAAAAAAATCACGAATCAGCAAATCAGAGGAATAAGACAAAGGACGAGAATTCGACATCCTGACAGTTTTACCTAAGGCAACTCATAAAATCAAAGAAGTTATCAAACACACCCTAAAACTCCTGATCCATTCACGGCCGAGATATAAGGCGTTGACAGCGTAGCTGTCAGGTTGTATTTTTCTTTCATTAGATCTTTGAAATTCAGATATACGGTTCCAAGGGGAAAAATCATCTTTCCTTGGGTAAAATCTGTCAAGTAAAGTATCAAAACTTTGAGACTATAAAAATCTAATCTGTTTGAGAATAGATGCGATAAGGCAGCTCAAGCGTAAAAGAGAAGACTAGAGTCCAAAATTAAGCCTATCTCTCGGAGATCCTGGCAAACGTCTGTGGGTAATGACCATGTTCGTGTAACTCTTAAAAGGTTGTTTAGGAGCCTTTCGGGTGTGAAAGGCCCTCACGGGGAATCTCCTTCGTTTACGGAGGGCAGGACATCAACATTTACTTTCTATGCCAATTGAGAAACGATAGACAGGTTATGACAATACTTCCATTTCGATCAGATCAAAAACTCACCGATGTGCTTGCTCACCAAAAATTTACATTGTCTGCGGAAATCATTCCTCCTCGAAATGGATCAGAACAAGAAAAGGTACTGAAGCAAATTGAAATATTAATTCAAGCAGGCGCACAATTCTTAGCAGTCACCAAAGGTGCAGGAGGAAGCCTGCGAGGCGGAAGTCTCCCTATCGCACAAGCTATTAAGGAAAGATTTTCTATCCCCTGCATCGCTCACTTTACTTGCCGGGATCTGACACCTATGGAAGTAGAAAATCACCTCATGGACCATCATTATTTTGGAATTCGAAACATCTTAGCCCTTCGAGGTGACCCCCCGGATGGACAGCCTCATTGGCAAGCCCGCGAAGGAGGTTATCACTACGCCTATCAACTCATCGAGCAGATCCGAAAATTGAATCAGGGAACTTACCTTTCTCGACCCTTTGGACCCTCTGCAGAAAGCTCTTTTCCAACTGATTTTTGTATTGGAGCAGCAGCTTATCCCGATCACCCCAATGAAAAAGAGCGCATCGACTTTTTTCAAATGAAAGTACAAGCAGGCGCAGAGTTTGGAATGACGGACATGCTTTTTGATCCCGAATCCTACGCGAGGTTTGTAGAACTTTGCCAAAAGCAGAAAATCTCTATCCCTCTTTTACCAGGAACCCGCCTCCTCAAAAGCCGACCCCATGCCCTGAAAATGATCGCGAAATTTAAAACACATATTCCTCGTGAAACTCTTGAAAGCCTTCCCGAACTCGAAGGTCCTGATGGAATCACTCGGGGCTTAGAGCTTTTCATGAAGTTCACCGAAAAATTACAATCTTATGGCGCTCCGGGCGTGCATCTTTACGTCATATCTGATACACAGGTTTCCTCCACCGCATTCAGAAGGTTAGTAGATGCCGGGGTGGCGAAATAGGTAGACGCACAGGACTTAAAATCCTGCGATTCGAAAGAGTCGTACCGGTTCGATTCCGGTCCTCGGCACCATTATGTACAAGATAGAACAATACCTTCTTGTTTATTCGAGATAGAGCCCCTAATTGGGTAAACGTGTTTCGAATCATTTCTAATTTTTCCTATCCGTGCAGGCAGATCGAGATACCTGAGACTCCCCACTGCTAAAGCAGGGGGGTTCTAAAGAGAAATTCCATTTGACTCTCTTGGACTCTCATTCTAGGCGTTAAGCCCAGTTTTACAGCATTCCAAGTCTTATCA
>CAIYTD010000048.1 GCA_903928955.1 Oligoflexia bacterium
ACAAAAATTCTACCTTTTAAACTAGAACCCTACCTCCAAGCACACTTCACAAAAGTTTCTGATCAAACCCGACAAATGGTAACGGAATGGATCGAAATAGGTCAAAGCCATGGCCTGTCAGTAAAAAAATTGGAGCGCTTAGTTCCTGCGAGAGCCAAAGAGCCTGAGCAAGCTTAAAAAGAGATTAATAAAATTCAAATAAAGAGTAAGAGCTCCAAAAATTGCTCCTTTTGCCTGATTCTGTTCTGACCCTGAGCCAGCGTACTGACAAGCAAGAGCTCGAATTTGCTGAGCATTATAAGCAGTTAATCCCGAAAAAACTAATACTCCTACTACAGCCATCCCCATACTCAAAGCATCGCTTTGGATCCATAAATTCACCAGACCCACTAAAATTAAACCCCAAACGCCCATTCCAACAAAGGATCCCATCCCAGTTAAATCTTTTCGAGTCACCGTTCCAAAAAAAGCAAGGCCACCAAACATTCCTGCAGAAATCAAAAAAACTTGCCCAATAGAATTCATTGAATAAGTTAAAAAAATAATACTCAAAGTGACGCCATTTAAAGCGGAATAGCCAAGAAAACCCAGCATCGCAGCTGAGGCTGATAATCGTGGCATCCATGCAGTCAGTGCCAAAACCAAACCGATTTCTGCAAACATCAGTAAATAAAAAACAATCTTATTTCCAAAAATGAACTGTAGGGCATTTGCAGACCCAGCGATTTCTAAACTGATCAACCCAGTCACCAAGAGACCAATAAACATCCATCCGTAAGTTCTGCTGACAAAACGTGAAATAACAAGTTGCTGAGACGAAACGGGAGACCCAGACCTGTTATAAATAGAATCCACTTGTTTCATACTATTACCCTCCTAGAAAATATCTAAAAAATGAAAAATTAACGAACCTCTCCTGTGCACTGGCGTTTTTGATGACTTGAGTTCACCTGCAAAAAACTGTCTCTATCTGCTCTCTCGAAGAGAAAAGGGTTACTTTCTAAGTACTGAATGGTTTTTTCAATCCCTTGGCGGATCGTTTTTTGAGGACTCCAACCTAACGCCCTAATCTTACTCGTTTCCAAAAAAATAAAAGGATTGTCTCCAATCCATCCTCGATCGCCACCTGAATACTCCATTACTGGAGAAAGTTTTAAATATTCAGTCATTGAACCAATCGAATCATTAACTTCAATAAACTCATTTGTTCCTAGATTAAAAATATTTACCTTTTCCTGAGCTTTTTGAATCGCGATACAGATGGCATCCACACAATCCTGAACATAGAGATAAGACTTTTTCTGACGACCATTTCCCAAAACTTTTAAATGTTCCGGATGATCGCGAAGTTGGTGATAAAAATCAAAAACATGCCCATGAGTATATCTTTCTCCTAAAATGGAGACAAAACGAAAAATCCAACTTCTAAACTCGAACCCCTCACAAAAAGCAGCAATCAAACCTTCTCCACCCAACTTTGAAGCGCCATATAAAGATGTTTGAACAGGAAAAGGAGCATTTTCTGGTGTAGGGATAACAGCTGCCTCTCCATAAATAGAGCCTGTCGACGAAAAAGCAATCTTTTTGACTCCACTGATCCTCATTGCTTCCAGTACATTAAAGGTGCCTAAAGTATTTTGTTCCAAGTCTCTTTTTGGATTTTGTGTTCCGAATCGAACATCTGCATTTGCAGCCAAGTGAAATACAAACTCAACTCCAGACATGACTTGCTGGAGAGCAACAGCATCCAAAATATCACCTTTTACAAGCTTAAACAATGGATTGCGCCGGGCTTCTATGAGAAATTCTTCTCGCCCCGTAGACAAATTATCATATGCTATCACATGATGTCCTAGGCTCAACATCCGATCTACTATGTGACTCCCAATAAAACCAGCTCCACCAGTAACTAAAATAACCATCGCATACCCCGATTCATCTGGCACATCATATAAAAGTTGATATCGAAGTCAATTTAAGAAAAGATGCACTCATGGAACTTTCACAGGGAGTGCGTGTTTTTTTGAGCATAACTGTCCTCATTGGAATTAGCCTACACTTCATTGGACTCGCAGGGTTACTTAGATTTAGATTAAGAAAAACTCCTAAAATCGAAGCTCAGCATCCTTTTCCAAGCGTTACCCTCATTAAGCCTTGTTATTCAAATATCGACAATGAAGAAATGAACTTCAAAGCCTTTTTCGAACAAGATTATCCTGGAAAAATACAAATACTATTCGTCGTCTCCCAAATCACGGACCCGATTGTTCCCATCATACAAAAGTTGATCGCCCTCTATCCAAAAATAGATGCTAACCTCATTATTTCCACTACCCGAAAGGCTTATTGGCTCAAAGTAGACGCCCTATATGACGCCCACCAAGTGGCCAAAAATGAGATCATCATCTGGTCAGATTCGGATACTATTGTTCACTCTCATTACTTCCAAGAAATGGCTGCCACCCTCCAAGATCCTCAAATCGCTCTCGTCACGACACCTCAATACGATGCTCGAATCAATAACTTTGCAACAGCACTCAAAACCTTAGGAAATAACACAGATATTGCGTGCTACGTCATGATCTATGATCTATTGGTCAAAAATAAAAAAACAGCATTTGGCCACTCTTTAGGTTTCCGCAGGTCCGACTTTAAAGAATTCGAACAAGAAGCATGGAATACTTTAAATAACTCCTTTGCCGACGATCTTGTCATTCCTCAACTCTTTGCAATGCATGGGAAAAAAGTAGTTTTTAGAAATATTTACTGTCCAGTCCAATACTCCAGTAAAAGCTTCATTCAAATGATCCATCAACAAGAGAGGTTCTCACTCTGCCAAAAAATGGTGATTGGAAAATGGAAATTAACCGCAGGACTTATTCTGTCCCCCCAAATTTCTGCTACACTCCTCCTTTTTTTAGATCCATCGAATCCCCTAACTCTATCCCTTTTCGTAGCCACCCTCTGCACTCGCATCGGGCTATCTTTTCTATTTGAATCACTCATCCTCAAATCCACAAAAATGAATATGCGTTATTTTTGGACAATTCCGCTTTGGGATCTTTTACGAATCTATCTCGTTTTTCATGCCTTCTTCCAAAATAAAGTAGAATATCACGATCGAAAATATCAGCTTTTTGAAAAACTCCGCATTCAGGAGATTCCGCCTACTCCGATTTCGGAAAATCCACATACTGAATGGGTGAAACAGGAAAACGTTTCAACATCTGCTCACTCTCCTTAGTAATCCTATCAATCGTCCAATCGAGATTCTCTGCCTTAAATTTAAGCGCAAGATCTCCTAGATAAGAACCTTGAATGCTTTCGCTCCAGATTTTACCTTCTGCCAAAGCACCTACAATACCCCAGCTCGCATCAAAAAAATCAAAACCTGAAAGTCGCGTCCACCTTCCCTCAGACTCTAAAACAATCAATCCATCTGAAAAATTCAATGAATTACCAGACTTGAGCTGGTATCGATAAATAATACGATTTTCTACTGTCCTATCTATAATATAAATTTGCTCATATTTAATATTTGGAACGAAAAAAAAAGGAGAAAATCGTTCCCAAAAAACGGTCACTTTATCTCCATCTCGTTCGACTACTTTTACGGTTTTTAATTCTTGAAATATTTGGACATATCCCTCAAATTCACTAATCAAACGGGACACTACTGAAAGAGGAGCATGAATAACTACTTCTTTCACTTGACCAATATAAGTACCTTTGCCGGGAGTTTTTATTCCTCTGATCCATACAGCTTTGTCGTATTCATGGAACCGAGGCAATACTTGCGGTGGCCAATGTCCTAATAATTGAGGAAGTTGAGAACTGTATTCACTTTGTTTCGCTTCTGGAATCCGTTCATGAATAGAATGAACAACTCCCGAGCTGACTAAGAATGCATGTGGCAATTCTGCATTTGCTTGCTGTACACCGTGCAACAACACGAAAAAAAGCTGAGTAACAACAGTGATCATCCAACCTTCCTTTCCAGGAACTAAGATTTTAAAACAATTGCCTTACGCTTTTGCTCTCGATAACAAATGAATGCAGGAAGGGAGAATATTGCAGCCACCAAACAAGTCAACTCCCCAATTACAGCAAGCTGCCCAAAGCTAACGAAGGCCTGATTGCCAGCAATCAGCAAAGAACTGTAACCCACTACTGTTGTAAAACTACTTAACATTACAGCCCCACCAGTATCTCGAATGACACGTAAAATACTTCCCGGACCTTCTTCTCGGTACCTTTGGAAAATATTCACTCCATAATCTACACCTATTCCAAATGTGATTGGAAGGGCAATAAAATTTAAAAAATTAATCTTTATATGAAACCCAAAAATAATTCCAGCAAGCCAAATAACCCCAAAACTTAACGCAATGAGCACTAACCCAATCGTTTTAATATTGTGAAATAACAAAACTACAAGAAAAACTACTGCCAAAAATGCAAAAAATGTAGCTTTTGGACCATCCTCTAAAATTGCCTCAAACATATCATAACTAATTGGGAGATCCCCAGCCACAGGCGTACCCTTTGCAATTGAATCAGCAATGTGACGTCCTGTTTGAACAAATCTACCTATAGTGGTTGAATCATCCTTACTTTCAATTTTCTTATCTACCAAGACGATTCTACCAAGAACGCCATCAGTTTCCTTAAATTTGCTTAGAATCATAGGAGGCAAATCTAACTCATTAAATGGAATCAATGCTTGAGGACTCCGAAATTCTGAAGCAATTTTGCGCTGTTCCTCTGACAAAAGGCTCACTAGACGTGGAGGCAACATCCGTTGAATTTCCTGTATCACTTGAATTTTTTCTTTTTGAAAAACAGGAACAAAGTCATCTAAAGTTTGAACTGTCGTAATCGGACTGTTATTACCTTCTCGCTTTTTTTCATCTTTAAATGCCTGTGCTATTTTTCTCGAATTCTCTCGTTCCTTCGGCAAGATCACCATAGGTGAAAAGGAATGATGAAAAATGTCATCAATATAGTGATAGAGGGCTCCGGAACCCCGCTCCATAGACCGTTTATCTCTTAATTTATTCAAATCCGTTTCAATGATTCCAAAATGATAATTTTTACATACAACAATAGAGAGACACAGCATTAAAAGCGATGAAAACCAAATAAAAGTTGGAA
>CAIYTD010000049.1 GCA_903928955.1 Oligoflexia bacterium
AGGAAGTCCGTTCTTTAGGTTCGATTGAAAGTGACTAAAACTTTTTGACAAGGATCTTTTAATTAAGATCCACTAAAATATTTGAAAATTATTACTGGCCTTGATTGAGTTTGAGGCCATTGACAATAGATGTCTCCACCAGGCTGGAAGAAAAATCCGGGAGAGCAACAGGGGTGAAGCATCTTTTTCATCTCTCTCTCTCCCACTTTCTTTCCCAGCTGAAGAAAAAGAGCCACAAGCAGGTCTTGCTGGCCTTGATTGGAGCTTGAGGTTATTAAAAGCAGATGGCGCCACCAGGCTAGAAGAAAAAATCTGGGAGAGCAACAGGGGTGAAGCATCTTTTCATCTCTCTCTCCCATTTTCCCTCTCCCTCAGCAGAGAGGTTGAGCCATAAGCAAGTCTTGCTTGGCCTTGATGGACCTTTTCCCCGGCCAGAATTTTCTGGACTAGCAGGGAAAAAGAGAAAAAAAGGAGAAAAGAGAAAAAATTAGATCATTGAGAGTTTAGACTATTAATAAAAGATGGCGCCACTAAAAAGACAAGAAAATGGGAATTAAAACTAAGAAGGTAGAGACTTATAAACTAGGTTTAGAATCAAGGAAAATTATCAAGGGAAAACAAAACTTAATTAAAGACTAGGTTTGATAGATAACCACTAAAACGAATAACTTAAAATGAGGGATATTCTGATGCAAAACCAAAGTAATTAAGCTTAGCCAGAAAATAAGACATTATGAAAATCACAATACTAATTGAATAGGACAACAAAACACATTACCGAAACTAAGATGAGAAAAAACTCATAAAAACTTTTTATAAGGACACTCAAATGAGTTGTCCTCTTGGAAATTTATTTTTGAAACGAGCTCTGGCCAGGAGGGGTCCCATTAAGATAGGAACTGGGCAGAAAAACTCTGAAACCCAGCAGGGTTACCACAAACAGGTGACGCCGCAATTTAATGATCATGTTCATTATTAGGTTAATTGACCACTGAAATAGAAGTTACAAAGGAGCATGGATGCAAGTGCAACCCATAAAAATCAAAATCCAGTTTCAATAATATTATTTATAAGCTATAATTAAATGTATTTCGTCATTTGGCGCAAAAGCGGCATTTTTTGGAGCGATCGGTCTAAAAAAGCCGGATTAATTCGCCGCCACCGAAAAAACGAGACCGCTGACGTCACAAGCAGCGGCTGGCTGGCGTCGCAGTTATTTCCTCTGCCGCCAGAAAAAAGGAGATGGTGGGGGTGTGCACGAACGATTGCCAGACTCCTCCTTCTCAACCGAGCTTTGGACGCTTGTTTGCAGGAAAAGCAACAGAAAGGGAGAAGGAAAAAGACTGCTCCCTGCTCGAAGGAAAAGTTGCAAACAAGTACAGTAATTGACAAATATTCAACCAACATACCTTAAAATAAAAATAAATATATATATACTAAGCAATTTGAAAAATATCAAATGTTGCGGGCTAAGAAAGAAAAATTAGCAACTAAAAATGTCGATGTTTGACACGCCGTCAAAAGAAAGATTAATGAGTTTAGATGATAAGAAACTCGATGAAGCCCGTATTTTACAAGAAAAATGACAAAATGACGGAAATCCTTATTGACAGTTTTTATTTGTTTACCAGAAACAAGATGTTGCAAATATGAAAATGATAGAGAGTTCATGAGCTCATCATACAGTAATGCCCTATTGTATGATGCAGGATGGAACTACTTTAAGGGTGCCTAAAAGGCCCAAACCCTTGATCCATTTTGACCATTGACTCGATGGTCAATCTAGGGAAGGGGTTTGGGGTTCGAGTCTCGTTTCATTGCGCTAACACCTTGAGAGGCCTCCATAATGTTTTTACCAGAAAAACCTTACTTTGACAAATTGACATAATTAAAATCAAACAAAATTATCATGTTTCCATGAAAAAACTATTACAGTAACTAATTAAAATAAAAATTATTTACTTTTGATAAATAAAAATGACTCATTTAAACTAATATAAAAACAACACATATAAAAATTAAGAGAAATGAAATATAAGAAATTGTAATTTGAACTAACTCAGTTAAAAAACACGAAGAATGAATGGCTGACAGATTTAGCTTTAAGTTCCCTTAGTTACTTTCCGCAATGTGGCACTGTTCTGAGGGAGTTGTCTCTTGCCTCTGAGCAAACTGTATAAGCCAAGGGTGTGCGAATTTTCCTTATCACGAAATAGCATGTTAAGATACAGGTATGGTACTTTGACTAGACAATTAGCTAATTGGTAGGGAAATTAGAACTAGCTGGATTTGAAACCAGGAAAGGCTTGTTCTTTTAATAGGAAAATGACCACAATATACTCCGCATTGATACATTTGCGAAATCTGAAGAGAATACGGCACCATTTGGATTCATTTCAAAAAGACAACGGGGAAAACAACTTAAAACAGTTGATTATTATGACTGCCAAATGGGTGGGCCGGACAGATTAGGCAAAAGAAGAGACACTCCTCTTAAAATTGAACATTAAAATAAAAATTAATCAGACTTTGCCACAATAAATCCTTTTAACCTGAAAATAGGTATCACCTTCACGAGTAAAGCTTCCGAACAAGCGGAGAAATTCGGAGGTGGAGCTCAAATTTTAATAAAACCGCAATTGATCAATAAAAATTCATTTCCTTGGCCGTAAAATGGAAAGAAAACAGCAACTTAGCTCAGTTATCAAACAATTAAAACTCATATCGACCCAGAAAATTCCAAAAGTTCATATTTAGGTTTCGTAAAGCCGGTTTGTGCACTGTTAATGATCTGTTGGAAAACTAAACGGAGACCCGTGTTTTCCAGATGTGGATTTTTCAGTGTACCGGTCTCGACAATTACCACTCAAAACGGAATCGGAACCTCTTTCAAAATTTACAATAAAAATTGACCGCTGCACCTGTGCGTGTGGTTAAAACCATCTGGAACAGATACTCACTCACTGACTTGTTTGATGAACTTATAATTATACCGACTAAAAATAAATAATACACTTATTGGACGCATTATACAAACTAGGAGTTAGGAAGAAAATTATAATTCCGAAACATTCACAACCTATTTAAAGGAATCGAGAATGAGAAAACTAGTCGATTGTCCCCCTTGTCACAAGATCACTGCTCCGGATTCCATGATAAGAATAATATAAAAATCAAAGCTGCCATAATGATAAAAGAGAACCGGGTTATTACAATTCGAAGAGATTTCCACCTATAGACAGTGGTTAGAACAAATTCGTTTTGTAAAATGACCTATGCCTGAACTCTTTTCATGATGTTAGATGAATCGATCTTTTAATCAAATTTAGAATTAGGTAACAACATTTTGGCAATACTGGTAGCAATGAGAAAGATGAGTCTGATGTCATGAGAAGAAGGATGACGCCATAACAAGAGCAATTCAAAACATATAATATGTCACTTGCTGGCTGGCTGCAGGACTGGCCAAGTGGTTTGCTCTAAGCCATGCCACTTGCCCGGGGCTGTTGCAAGCCTAGTCTGAAATTCGCTTTTCCGTGTTTGAGGCCGCATGGGCATGTGTGTCGGAGTGAAAAGCAGCCCTGGCGACCTTCGACTGGGGATTGCGACGGATGACGAAAACTCGATTCTAAAAGACAGCATTTTATTTTCAATTTAATTTATTTTTCCATCAACTTGGCGAGTGACATGCTGTCAAAATAAATCAAAAACAATTTGTGGCCTAGAAGAAATTTAAAGCTCATTAAAAAGAAAAATGAATTTTATTCCATGATTAGATTAAGAAATTAGGATCTCATCTTGTTGTCTAAATGACGACAACGACTCACTTTCAGAGGCTGCGGGAATAATTGAAGTGGTGACTTATTGTTACTTCTTTGAAGCCACCCTGTCAGCCGAGGGAGGTTCTTATGCTCAACTTGCCGCCTTAATTGAAAAGGCAATGTTAATGATCAAAAGGAGGTTGTTTCTTTTAAACAACATGGGACCTCTACTTCCTTTCTGGATGTGGCACTGCCAAGGCCCAGATGTCGGCCTTTTGAGTGAAAGTAACCTAGGAGTAATTGGCATTGGGGCCAAACACTTCTATTAGACTAAGGAAACTTTCGGTAGAATTCTCATGGAATAATCTAAATAACAGAAGTGGAATTGAAAAACAAAAAGATTTTGTAAACAAAATGAGCACAAGGGACTTTGAAGCTTTCATCCGTGACGTCCTACAAGCCAAAACAGTAGTTGTATGGAGCGGATGGTTGTTTCAAACATGCCCTATTAAAAAGGCCTAGTACATGCTGCGTACAACTAAGAAAATATATTTTTGCTCTTGGTTCTCTTATTAAAAATGAAAATTCAACTAAAAACCGCAATGTGCCACCCCATAGTTGCGGCAATAATATAAAAAGTTTTGGGTATGCCTCTTGGCTCTACCAGAGTAAGAGCGGAGCATTCACCGGTAAGCGTTGTGATGACCTGCTGGGATTGTCCTCCTCCGAATAGGGGTAGGTATGCCTTCAGGCTGCCAACAAAATTTTTCGCAAAATAAGACAAGGACTTTCGATTTCAGCACTGTCCGAAAAGACTCCAGACGACTGTGATATTTAATTGGTGCAAATAAGACAATATAATTGCCTTTTAATCCTAACAAAACGCTTAAGCATAACCTCAATTGTGATATTGAAGCCTGATTGGACAGAATTGTTTTCGTCAGAATATGTCGAAATTGGTCAAACTACTTA
>CAIYTD010000050.1 GCA_903928955.1 Oligoflexia bacterium
TTACTAATGGAGCCGAAGTCGGGGATTGAACCCGAGACCCCGTCATTACCATTGACGTGCTCTACCACTGAGCTACTTCGGCAGTTGCCCTACTATTATATATTGATGCTTTTTATTATGGTAGTAGAAATAAAAAACCATCTACGTTCATAGATGGAAATAATCAAATTATGGTGCCGTATTATGGCTAAGGTCACAGCCGGATTACTTTCTTTTTGCGCTAATTATGAAGTAAATAATTGGCAATGGTAAAACCCAGACAACAAGATTAGCAAGCAAGGGTATCACCTCTACGTTATAGCGTGAGTATGAATTTCCAGGAATATATGGATGTCCTTGAGCGTAAGTAAATGGTAAACCATATTTCACATCATGTAGTTCACAAGGTTCGTATTGGTTGGCAACATCGGTACAATTTTGCGTGTAGCTAGGTCCAGATTTTGTTGTTTTAACGCCGAATTGAAAGAATAAAACTAAACCAATAACGAACAGCATTGCCAGAATTATCAATATACGTTTACTTGGCATAATATAATATTATCATACTTATTTGGTGCGGAGTAATCTACGATGTTAGAACTTTACTTGGCAACTCAGGGAAAGTATAATGAGAGGAATGAAATCAATACTAAATAAAAAAAAATAGTCATTGGGACGCTAATAGTAGCGTTAGTTTTAGTTAGTGCTGCCTGGGGTTTAAATCACTTTGATGTAAAAGGATCATATGGTGCCGCGCTCAAGCGTTGTGGCCAGAATCCTGTAATAGGTTCAGATGGTATATATTACGCTCCAGGACCATCAAATGGTAATATTTCCTACGAATTACTGTCGTTATACGATCCGGCAAATCTGCATATGTCCGACTATCATGCTCCCAAATATTTTTGCTCTATTGAACAGGCAAAAGTCGCTGGCTATGAGCCGCATGCATGTTGCGGACTTATGCCCTATTAATAAACAATAAAACGTAAGCTTTTCAATGTGGTGCAGCGTACTGGCTGAGGTCAGAACTTCAATGTTTATAAGTTAGATGTGCTTCGGAGGCCACCGTAGACACTAATTGGAGCTAAAACTGAATCATCAGAATCTAAAGGAGTTCAAGCTCTTGTGCAATAAATCTTGCTGAGTCAACGGGCGACATACTAGAAGTGTCTACTATAATAGATTTTACAAAAGGGATTGTGAGTTCATTTCGGGATTCTAAAAATGTACTTAGAGCAACAGGGTCAAGTAGCTTCTTGTGTTGCGTGCGTGATTCGTTACTCACCCTTTGAAGCAACTCATCGCGATTTGCGGTTAGTTCAACAAATAATACTTCTCCACCATGTACTTCTACGCTCTTGATATAACTTTTTATTATTCGTTCTTCGTTTTCATCCTGAGGTCCGCCATAAACATACGTAAAAATTAAGTCAGTTTCCTTTTCTGCGCAGTATGCAAAAACGTCATTCCTTAGTTTTTCGACTAAAGAATAATTCACCCCCAAGTCGTCTCCATAAATATCTTTGACCAGATCTCTGGTGATGTGATTATGAAAAAGCGATATGCCGGTCAATTTAGATAATTGCTCGGCAACGGTTAACTTGCCAGAAGCCGGTGGGCCGTATAAGAATATAAGTTTCACGCCTTAATCATACCAAATAAAGATTATGGGTTAAAACTGGATTCGAACCATATGCGCCGTATCAGAACCGTTTGTACAGATTATATCAACAAAATAACAGGGGTAATAAAAGCTGGCATACTTAAGTATGTTTAATGTCCACCAGCTCCTTCCTATATAGTTGGTGCGGCGGTGACCACCATGACGTGTCCTGACTGCAGAGGGTTAGAACAAAGGCATAGGGGGGGTGGGTCATCTAACGCCCACGTCTACTGCCTTATACTTCCTTCCCAAAAATTTTTCAGAATTTTTCAAATATTATTGACACTAGCGTACTAGTGTGCTAGTATATCTCCTATGTCAAACTTTAATGACTTTATTGATCTAACCTATTCGATTCGGGACAAGAAAGTACTCGAAGACTTTTTATTTGGTGTCACAACCGATAAGGAGCGTGCTGAGCTTACCCAACGAGTAGAGATTGTGAAGCGGCTTGTTGCCGGGGAACCCCAGCAAAGAATAGCTGCTGATCTTGGCGTAGGCATCGCAACGGTGACTCGTGGCTCTAAAGAGCTTTCGCAAGGTAGATTTAAAGTGTTAAGGAAACAATAATGAGTAACCGTCTTAAAATGATCTCAAACTTCGGCGAGCAAGGTGCATGGCGTAACTCCTATTATTCATGGGAGTCTATTTAATTTTGTAAATTTTTAAGTAAGTTTAAGACGACTCCCGAAAGGGAGTTTTTTAATTTAAGGAGAAATATAATGAGTGAATTTAACCAAACTAGAAATGTAAGGGAGATTAATCCCGCAACAATTTTCGAGCCACATGAACGAAAGGCTGTACTTGCCATGCAAGCGACTGCATTATTTGGTTCTGAAGGTTTTGAAAATGCTAACAATGACCTAGCTGAAGCTGCGTCTGAGATAGGCGCTGCAGCAACAATGACATACGAAGACCTCATCTTCGTTAACCCATTAGAGGCTGGAGCATACGTCCTATCTGAAGATCCATCGGTGGCAACACAGGAGGCCCTTTTCTATACTTCGCACAGATCAATAGAAGACACACTCGGCGAAGTAATAGAAGCTATTCGCTTTAGTGAGTACGATATTGTGACTGCTAGCTTGCAGAGCGCCGGTAAACAGTTCGGCGGCCTATATAGACAGCTTGACCCTGCCGCTTTTGCAGAATTCCGTCCCTACTTTAGGGGAATCAATGGCTACCCGGGCCCGAGTGGACTCTTCACCGCAGCGATACCCATCATCGACCTACTTAGTCATGGTGGAAGCAATATCACAGAAGACGAACGTACGAGGCTCACGGGAGATACGGACAGAGGGCTTTATCCGAGCCATCAATCGGATCTACTAAGAAGCCTACTGGTCGATGAAAGCCCGCAGGTTGATATGCCGGACGAAGTGCGTACTTCAGTTAAGTCCCTGCTCAATAGATTTAGAAAGGTGCATACCGGAAGTGTCCGCCGATTTGTCCCGGAAGCACTAGATGCTGGAGCCGAAGGCAGTGGTGGCGTTGCAGATGTGGCGGGGTATCTTGCTTCAAAAATGCTACAAGTAGAAAGGAGTGCGAAATGACTAAGATAGGTATTGGCTTACCCGGCCAAAGCATTGCAGATGTGAGGGGAGCGGCAGAAGCCGCAGCCCCTTACGCCTACGATAGTTTCTCTGTGTATGGTGACTTGGGTGATTTGCCGCCATACGCTGTTTTGCATGCCGTTGCTGACGTTCTAAAGTGCTCAGAAATTCGATCTATCGGGCCGATGGGCGTCCCTGTTGGTATGCAGCATGCTGAAGTAATAGGCATGCACGCCTTAGCGCTCGAAGAGCAAGTACCGAATCAATCGTATGTAGGGTTGGTTCGAGGAGCTTTCTTGGAATATATAGGAGAAAAACCTGCCACACTAGCTACTCTTGAGGCCACTGCAACCGATCTGCGTAATCGGTTTCAAGATAAGGGTGAGCATATCCCAATCTATATTGGTGGATTTGGGCAAAGAGTGTTGGGTCTTGCAGGTCATCTAGCCGTAGAAGGCGTAAAGCTAGGCGGAAGCACTAATCCTCTACTGGCTGAAAAAGCGAGGCAAACAATTAACAATCCTTACGTAAAAGTAGTTCTGGGGGCTGTCTCGGTAATTGATGCCGACAGAAAAGCGGCCCGCCAACTTGCTCGTCGAGAAGTTGCCAAGTACTTAGATGTGGTCGGGTTGTTAGACACGACACTTGACCCCGACGAGCTGGCTTCACTTGCTAACTTTACTGAGAAGTTTCGAATAGGAGACCCAAAAGCAAGTGACGCTATTTCAGATTCACTGCTTAATAAGTTTTCAATTGCCGGTACGCCAGAAGATGCTATTGAAGCAGTTTCCAAAATGAATGGGCTTGTTGACCGCTTTGAATTCGGTACGCCCCATGGGCTGAGAGATCGTGCGAGTGCCATACACTATATAGGTCAATCAATCGTTAATGAACTAGGAGAATAATATGAAATACTATCTGTTCAATTTAGAAATTGAAACCATAGGTGATCCAAAAACATTCAACTGCTCGCATAAAGTCGGTGATGGTTTAACTGTTGAGGGCGAAAACATATCTTTAAAGCCAGGTACTAAACAGTTCTCACATTACGCATTGAGCTCACTACTACCCTATGTTGCCGCCAAGCAGAGGGCAGAACAAGAAACCGATTGGATGTTTTTTGAAACAGACATAGCCTGCCCCGATCCCAAGTGTGGGGCTAAGTTCCGTTTTAAACGTGGTGCTAAAAAGGAGTACGAGTACCACTAGACTATATTAAAAGGCTCCAATATTAGGAGTCTTTTAAGCATAATCGATTTGGTGCAGGGAGAGGGATTCGAACCCCCGAAGGCTGAGCCAGATGATTTACAGTCACCCGTGTTTGACCGCTTCACTATCCCTGCAATATTTCATGGAGCCGACGCGGGGACTCGAACCCCGGACCTGCGGTTTACAAAACCGCTGCTCTACCAACTGAGCTACATCGGCACAATTTAACTATTTTACCAAAATTATGTACTAAATAACAACTCTAGGGCGTCTTTTCATTCTTTTTGGTGCAATTGTTAACTTATCATACTTCTTCAGCTTCTTCGCCAACTCTTTAGCTTCATCTTCCATGACTATTTCTCCCCTAATAGCAGCTTTTCGCTTACCGAGGTTAGTTTCATCATTCAA
>CAIYTD010000051.1 GCA_903928955.1 Oligoflexia bacterium
ACCTCTGAAGAATCCTCCAAATGATATTCAACATCAATCACTAGAATCCTCTGAAGTATTCCAACCTGATTAGCAGCTAAACCAATTCCTGGAGCGTGATACATCGTTTCCAACATATCATCTGCAATACGGTGCAGAGACTTTTCAACTCGGTGAATAGGCGCGGCTTTCTCTGATAAAACCTTGTCTGGAAAAGAATAGATTTTTAATTTAGCCATTTTTTTAGAATTTCAGGGTTAAGTGACCTAGCTTTTACGAGTAATCAGCGCTGCCGCCAAAGCCACGAAAACACTACTGGGCAACCACGCAGCAAGCCAAGGAGGCAAAGAACCATTAGCCCCCAGAGATAAACCGATTGAATAAAAAAGCCAATAGAAAAAAGTAACTGCCAAGCACAGGCCGAGGTCTTTAGCAAATCCGCCCTCTCGCCTAGTACTCACCGAAAAAGGAACTGCCAGAAAACACATCACAACGGGCATAAAACTTAAGCTCAATCGAGAGTGAAGCTTCACTTCATAATTTTTTGTATCAGCACCCGCCCTCTTCATCCTTTGAATATAGTAATAGAGCTCTTTAAACCCTAAACCGTCTACTTCGCGTTCAATTTCCTGAAATTCCTTGGGAGTCTCAGCGATCGGCATCTCCTTTACAAGAAAGTCTTTGCTGATGGGAAACTGATTCTCATCCGAAAAAACCGTTACTGTTCCTTTCATCAGTCTCCAACTATGACCATCATATTCTGCGCTTTCTGCATTCACGACTTGAGTTAAATGGAAATGGGGGTCAAAAATGTAAACCGACATGCCATAAATGATTTTAGTTTCAGGGTCAAACCTCTGAAGATTATAAATTAAGTTTTTGGAACGGTACCAAATCTTATCTTTTTTAATATCAAAGAAAAAATCGGTACGCTTCTCCATTTCTCTCGAACGATAAATCATCCTCACTTTATAGATAGGCGGAAGTATTCTATCTTCGACTGCAAGAATCAGAAATGAGAAAATAATAACGGCGGATAATAAAATAGCCATGACACGCTTAAGACCATGTCCCATTCCATAACAAGCGATAAGCTCATTAGTCCTAGACAACCCCGAAAGTGTTAATACCGTAGCCAATAGAATCGATGACGCCGACATTTGAACGGCTATCAGAGGCAAGTTCATGATATGGTAAAGGAGAGTTTGCTCTGTAGGGAAATCGTGATTGTAGAGATCCGTATACATGGCTTGAAACAAAAAAAATAGTGATAACGAAAACAACGACAAGAAAATATTTCGAATAAAGATCCCAGCGATGTATCGATCAATTGTCTTCATTTCACCACGAGTTTACCCCTTCGCCATCCCGTCTCCTAGAGGATTGTCATCATTTCCCTATAATTTCGCCGCAAGTCGAGTTATCCTATTTCCTTATGACAGACAGTAAGCCCGTTCATTCAAAAATTTCAAAATCTAAAAAACAGTGGATTTTCGAGAATGTTATTTCTCTTGGTCTAGCGCTGTTGATTGTATTCATGATCCGTTCGAGCATTGTGGAAGCATTTAAAATTCCCTCTGGCTCTATGATCCCAACACTCTTGGTAGGTGATCATATTTTTGTGAATAAATTTGCTTATGGTTTCAAAATCCCTTTTTCTGATCTAGTCACGGATCATCCGATTTACGTGATAAAAAGGGAACCTCCAAAACGAGGCGATATTATTGTGTTCATGTACCCTAAAGATGAAAGCTTTTACTACATTAAACGGGTAGTAGGAGTTCCAGGCGACACTGTTGAAATGAGAAACAAAATCCTCTACATCAATCAAAAAATGATCCCACGTGAATTAATCACAGGACCCACTTCAGATAAAATATTTAAGTCCTTAGACGATCCAAAATATACGACAAGCAATCTGGATCTTTACTCAGAACATCTAGATACAGCCGACCATATGATTATGCTAGACAAAACAAACTTCATGGGCGAAACGCATGGGCCAATCTCCATTCCACCTGAAAGTTTATTTGTCATGGGAGACAACCGTGATTTCTCAAATGACAGCCGATTTTGGGGGTTTGTACCCTATAGAAATGTAAAGGGTAAAGCTATTTTGGTCTGGTTGTCCCTTTGGGTGAGTTTTTCAGACAGTCAGTTTATTTTTAGACCGGAAAGAATTGGCTCACTGATTCATTAATAAAAAAAGTAAGGCTGCTAATTGATCTAAAATCAATCCCAGGAGCTTTCTCATCCATTGAGGAAATTGATCCACTTTTTTCGCCCATCCAGGTCCGTAACGGTAGTACCAGGATATACATTTGCGCCCAATTTTATTTTTTTTTAAAACTTGATCTCGGAACTTCTTTAACTGAGGAAGAGTTTTTGGAGAAATAACATCTAAAAGTGAGGTAACAACAAAGCAACGAGAAACATGAAGAATTTCATAGGCTCTCTTAAATTCTGTTATATGAACAGGCCGGCCCTTCTGAATATATTTTCTGAGCGATTGAGCACAAAGCGCCTGATACGGCATATCTTTAGAAAAAATGATGTATTTTTCTAAATATCCCAGAAATTCTCTATTTTTTGCTGCAGAACTTGTTCGATCGTAAAGCTTCACTAAATCCCAATAAATTCCACTTAACATCAAAATTTCTGCCATATCTCTCTTAAGATCAAAACAAGAAGGCATTAAACCACCTTCTCCTACGTGTTTCACGTCTTCTAAGATATAAATATAACAATGAAACGCCGTCACAGCTTCGGCAATTTTACCTGTTCGATAAGCAGCAATTCCTAAACGAGCGAGCTCTATTCGACGATCGAGCAGCTTCAAGCGACGTTCTTGTTCGGCTTCTTCTATCTTCTTTTCAGTACTTTTACGGACAAAATTTACGCCTCTATCATCACTCTTCATCCTTCATCATCATATCCCATATGGATCAATATCTACTAAAAAGTTCCATTTATTTATTAAACAATAGGCCCGAGCCAGAACTAATGCCTTTTGAATACTTTGGACTGACCCGGCTTTGATTAATAGATCCCAGCGATACGTATTTTTTATTTTTTCTAAGAAAGCCTCGCTCGGACCTAAGAGTGCCAAAACAGTTCCCTCGTCCCGAAATAAACTATTTAAATAGTCACTCACAGCTTGAGATCTTTCAATCGCCTCTTGTCTCGAAGCACTCTCAAATCGTATTCGCGCCAATCTTCCAAAAGGAGGATAACCCAGAAGCTGTCTCAACTGACGCTCCCCTTCTAAAAAAGCACTCTCAGAAACTCTTCCATCTACCGCTTGCAAAACCAGATGATCGACGTCAAAAGTTTGAATCAAAACACGGCCTGCCTTTTCGCCTCGACCTGCTCTCCCAGAAACTTGCTTCAAGATCTGGTAAGCTCGCTCGGGAGCCCGAAAATCAGGCCATCTGAAAAGTGCATCCGCTAAAACAACTACAACTAAAGTAACACCCGGAAAGTCATGACCTTTTACCAACATTTGAGTGCCTAAAAGGATGTTTGAATCTCCCTTTCTAAAATTTTCCAAAATCTCATTCAAGCGCTGAGGGCTTGTAATTTGATCTCGATCGAGGCGTTGAACGCGTGCGCCTTTTATGCAACCAGTCAGCTCCGTTTCCAGGCTTTCAGTGCCTGCTCCAAGACCCAGCAAACGATTTCCTTGACACTTGGAACAAAAATCTGGAATCGCCTCCCCGTATCCACAAGTATGGCACCTGAGTTTGCCCAGCTTCTTATGAACTGTGAGCGAAACAGAACAAGAGGGACATCCACTGACCGCTCCACAATCCTGACACAAAAGAAAGGCCGCAAAACCACGCCGATTGAGGTAAACAATCGCTTGCTCACCTAAATCAATGACTTTTTGAAGAGATTCAATCGTCCGAATCGCAAGCGGAGCTTGAATGTCTTGAATCAATTTTTCAGTCCGCAAATCGATCAATTCAATCTTCGGATGGCCACCCGGTGCTATCCTATTCTTCAGTTCTGCTTTAAAATACCGACCTTCACGCACTCTCTCTTGAGTTTCAAAGCTAGGAGTTGCAGAACCTAATACTGCGAAAGAATGAGTTAATTTTGTTCGAACAACGGCCAAGTCACGAGCGTGATACTTCACTCGATCCTCTTGCTTATAAGTCGGATCATGTTCCTCATCTACAACCAGTAACCCCAAATCCTGTATAGGAGCAAAAACTGCTGATCGAGCACCTACCACCACTTGAACCTCTCCCTTGCGGAGGCTCAAGCATTGATCCCGGCGCTTTCCTGCAGAAACTGCAGAATGCCAAAGCGCAACTGGAACACCCAATGACTCTTCAAATCGCCTATGTAATTGAGAGGTCAAAGCAATTTCAGGAACTAAAACCAAAACTCCTTTACCTTCTTTTAAGGTGTTTCTTGCCAGCTCGATATAAATTTCAGTTTTCCCACTCCCTGTGACCCCCTGCAGAAGCGCCGATTTCCCACTTTGTTGTTGGCGAAGATTTTCCAAATATTGCACCACTTCCTGCTGTTCTAAAGTTAGACTAAATCTTTCGACCGGAGGGTAAGTGATGGTAAATTTTTTAGGAGCCCTCTTCAAAGGCTTCAGGCCCATGCTACTAGCGGGCGAAGCGCAATTTAAAACTTCCCCTAATGGGGAAAAATAATATTCATGAGCCCACTGGCACAATTTAAAAACATCTTTTGGAAGTACCCATTGAATCTCACCTACCTCAAGCACTTCTTTTAAATGTTGATACTCTAGACCCACTGGAAGTTGATCCAAAGGGCGGGGCAACTCCACTACAAAAGCATGAGTCATTGTCCGCCCAAAAGGAACTTTAACCCAGCCTCCTATTTGTACTAAAGGAGCCCATTTAGATGCAATCTTATAAGTAAATAGTCCATGAATAGGCCGTGGAATGGCTACAGAGATGATTTGTTCAGAAGGTGACCAGCTATCCAAAAATTTCATAATACTTTTGGATCAGGTCTCTCAAATTTGATGGAGCGTTTTTTCCAACTTCAGTAAAACCAGGCAGCATTGATCCAGAGCGAATATTATCTATTTCTCCAATAAAATCAGATAACTGGCTATTTAAAATAATATCTACATTCTTCCATACTGTAATGGACTTGGGATAAGGAAACTCACGTAAATAGCGAACTCCTTCCAAGCGAAAATCATAAATAGGATCGTCTGAAGATCGAGAATAAATCATGCGCAATGGCAGAAAAGTATCCTTTTCAAACCAAATCTGGGGTTTTAAGCTCTCCTGATCAGACAATGCCCCAATCACCCAAGCAATAGTACCATTCCAGTTCAGAAGCGATTCCTTTTCTAATTGAGTCCGTTCGACTTCCGTTTTTACAGCTAAAAGTTCTTGCTCAGTTTGAATGGGTATCCCGACTTCCTTCAGAGCCCCCATGACTTTCTCGAGATCATGACTCATCAAAACCTGAGAAAAAACGGAAGCTGAATTTAACTTTCTTTCATAAAAATAAAGCTTTTTATCTGCATCATCTAAAGCCCACCTTCTTAACAGCAAAGAATGAGGGTCGTAGACCATCGTTTCCTTGAAATGAACTTCAGTGGGCTTGTTTCTATGATAACCCGTCACTACACTTTTAAATTTAAGTCCCTTGATTGCAGAATGCTTTTTCACCCACGTTTTAGTGATAAATTGAGAAGGAGGAATATAGGCAAAAGATCCATCTACCCATCCCAAATTCCACAAAATAAAAAAAATGAATACTTGTTTAGCACATTGGTCCATTTTACTCGTCCCCTAAATGTCTCCTCATCAGGGCTTTGACTTCTGAGGCTAATGCTGGTCTTTTTAAAGCAAATGCCAGAGTGGCATCTATAAAGCCTAAACGATCCCCCGTATCATAGCGAGTGCCTTCAAACTGGTAAGCAAATAATTTCTCCCGCTTTGCAAGAAGCTGAAGACCATCTGTCAATTGTATTTCATTGGCTCGATCGGGTTGAGTCTGTCTCAAACAATCAAAAATCGTGGGTGACAAAACGTACCTTCCTGGAATAGCCCACCGCGAAGGAGCTTCAGCTGCCAGTGGCTTTTCAACCAGTCGATCCACTTGCATCAACCGGGTATTCACCATCTTCCCGCCTACAATACCGTACTTAGAAACATCATTTCTGGAAACTTCCATGACTCCAACAACAGAAGCGGCTTCTTCTTCAAAAATATCTATTAATTGACGCGTACAAGGCACCTTTGAATCAATTAAATCATCCGCTAAAAGTACCGCAAACGGCTCATTACCTATGACAGGGGCAGCGCATAAAACAGCATGGCCTAACCCACTAGGTACCTTTTGCCGAATAGAAATCAGATTACACATTCGACCAATCTCACGTGAAACCTGAGCAAGTTCATCTTTCTGTCTTTTATCCAGACTATCTTCCAGCTCGTAATTCAAGTCAAAATGATTTTCGATTGCTTCTTTATGTCTTGCAGTGATCAGAATAATATCTTCAATCCCAGACCGAACTGCTTCTTCGACAATATATTGAATCATAGGAACATCAATAATAGGGATCATCTCTTTTGGAATAGCTTTTGTAGCCGGCAAAAACCGAGACCCTAAACCTGCAGCAGGGATGACAGCTTTCCGAATTTTTACTTTAGACATCTCACAACCTCCGACACCCCCCAAAGACGGTGGTTCAATGCCGACCGGGGAAACGATGCTCTTCGGACTCTAGCTCGGCTTTGCAATCGATGCAAAGAGTAGTAAAAGGAAACGCTTCAATTCTACCTTCTGAAATAGTTTCATCACAACGCTCACACTCACCAAACGACCCTTCATCGAGCCGTTTAATAGCTACATCGATCTGCCAGAGAACGTTGCGTTCTCTATTTTTCATTTGTAGCGTGAAATTTTTATCAGTATCTGCAGCAGCTTGATCCACTGCATCAGTATAGACAGACTCGTCATTAATAAGCTGGGCTGTTGCTAAGCGTAAAACTTCTGCAAGCGCTTCGCGTCGTTCAAAAAGCTGTTTTCGATATACTTCGATCTTTTCCTCAGATAATGGCATAAATAGAGATATATACTAGCTAGCTTTAAAGTTAATGTAAAGGAAATATTGACACCATGCACCCTAACCTTCTCAGGGTAAAATTAAAATTAGTAAATATAGCAAATATATTTTATCTATTTTTTGTATTCACTTCGATGATTCTAGAAGTAAGAGCAGCTGACTACCACTCAGCCCGTACAGAATCTCTAGGAGGAGCAGGCCACGGAGGCCCGGTGCTGAGCGACTCCATTTACCTCAATCCTTCTTTTGCTTCACTGACACGGATTCATAGTCTGGGAATAGGCTACCTTCCCTACTCAGGTGATGTAAGTGGACATCTTTTAAACCTTTCTGTATTAGATGGAACTCCTGAATCACTTTTTCAAGCAGGCATAGGATACACAAGAAGAGAAGATGTTTCCCTCATCCACATTGGAGCCTCTAAAAGTATTTTTAATCGTCTCTCTGTGGGATTAGGAAGCAAGTTTATCTTTCCCAATGGGACAGGCGACAGAATTACGGATGGTACATTTTCAGCTACGGGGATACTTGCGCACTGGATTCAGTCCTCTTTCATCATTGATAATTTATTTCAATCAGCAACGGCATATGGCTTTTATCGAGAATATACTCTAGGGACAAAATTGAATATCATGGGGATTATCCAAATTTATTTTGATCCAAACTGGACACCCACTTTACCTACTCATCAAGCTCCATGGGGGTACCAGATCGGTTCCGAATTTACTATTTTTAGTGATCTTTTCTTACGACTGGGAAGCTACACAAACTCAAATATTCCGTATCTCAATCAAAGAGGCAACGGATACGGGATAGGAGCAGGATGGATAGGACCTCGTCTGACCGTAGATTATAGTTTTTCCAGAGTCACTTATCCACTGTCTACTTACGCAAATAACTTCAATTTGACTATTTTCTTTTAAATTAATTTTTCTGACTAGAAATGACTTGCGACGTAAATTTTCATCAGCTATATCATGCGACAACTTAGGATCTCATGAATTATAAAATAAATTACTTTGCCTTGATATTTGCATTTATCATTGAGCGTAACTCTTATTCAGAAATAAATCAAAATCGAAAAAATTTCGATAAACTCTATTCTTTTTCATTTAAAGATCTCGCCTGTAAAAACTCACGAGGCAAGCAAGGCTATAATTACAGATCATGGGGTGACTGCACTGACTTAAGCTCAACCCATTTAAACAGCGGGAAAAATCAAAAAAAACTCCAGTGGTATAAGAGACGCTTAATAGGAAGTAATTTTGAAAAAACTGATTTATCTCGCACTGTATTTAGAACAGCTGATTTGAGATTTACTAAATGGAATGATTCTATTTTACACAATGTTATCTTTTTAAATACCGATCTCAGAGGAGCCGATTTCCGAGGTGCAGATTTATCAGGAGTTCAATTTCAAGGTGAAGCGAATAAAAAATATCAGCTATCAGGAGCTCTTTTAAATCATCAAACCCTTTTCACTACGTTACTCGACAACAACGATCAGCCTTACACTGATATTAAAAAATTTGGATTTTCACATGACATGATTTTCATAGATGATTTAGGCGTCATTGAAGGCGGATTTTTAACACACTTAGAATGGAATGAAGCAACTCAAAAGGGAACAGTGCAACTCAATCTTTTCTCGAAAACCCTTCAGTTGAACCTATTGGATGCTCGATTACTTTCCATTGCACAAACTGCAATCACCGAAAAAAACAAAGTCAAAGTAGAGATCAGCAACGGATTCCTTTTATCGATCGAACCACTCGCTAAGTAAAAACTTCTTTTATCTTCTCGATGATCCGATGGAGCCCAAGCCCATCTACTAAAGACAAAGATTTTAGCCTCATTTCCTCAAGCAGAGAGTGAAAAGGAGACCGGCACCTTTGAGATGCTGATCTCAGCCCCTGTGAGCGCTTCCGAGGTCATCTTTGGAAAAACGATCCCGTTCGCTTTGCTCGGAATGTGGTACTTTCCTTTTACACTTGCAGTTGCTGTCTTTGTCTTTAGCGTCCCGCTCCGTGGATCCCTCATCCTATTGACGATCGCCGCATTCTTCTTCGTGTGTTCGGCGGTGGCGATCGGAACCCTGATCTCCACTTTCTGTCAGAATCAGCAACAGGCCAATTTAGGGAGCTTCCTTTTTCTCTTTCCTGCAATCATGTTTTCCGGCGTCATGTTTCCTATCGAAAATATGCCGAAAGGCCTTCAGTTCCTGGCAAGTATAGACCCTCTTTCTCATTACTTATTCATCTTGAGAAACATCATGCTCAAGGGCGGAGATCTTCGGTTCGTTTTGCTCCACATCGCCTATCTGTTAGCTATCGCCCTGGTCGGTGGCATCTCGAGCTTTAAGCGATTCAAAACAACCTTGCAATAATTCAACACTCTCCATGCCGAAAACATTTTACAAGATGATCGTTAACCATCCCAACTGCTTGCATATAAGCGTATAGAATAGTGGAACCCACAAATTGAAACCCACGTCGCTTTAAATCTTTACTGAATGCATCTGACTCATGAGATCGGGTAGGAACTGCTCCATGACTCCTTCTTCGATGAATCATTGGCTTGCCACTGACGAATTGCCAGCAATAAATATCAAAGGATCCGAATTCTTCTTGAATTTTAATAAAAGCCCGAGCATTTATTACAGCGCTTCTTAATTTCAATTGATGCCGAATAATACTCACATCCTTCAATAACCGCTGAATATCTGACTCTTCTAACTGGGCAACTTTTTCGACATCAAATTGACAAAAAGCATTCCGATAGCCTTCCCGGCGCTTTAAGATGGTAAGCCAGCTCAATCCGGCTTGAGCACCTTCCAGAATCAAGAATTCAAATAATTTCCTATCCTCATGCACTGGAACACCCCACTCCCGATCATGATACCGAATAGAAAGGGGATCCAAACACCAACTGCACCGTATTTTGTGATCTAACATACTATCCCACTCCTGGCCGTTCGCGGCGGAAATGAATAAAGCTATCGGAAAAAGAGTTTTATTCTCCCCAACTCCCAGCTAAGATTCTAATATGTGCGGGAGAGCTTATCATACTTACACCGAAGAAGAGCTGGAACTTCGTTATTTCAATGAAAAGAGAAAACACAATCACTTCCAGGAATTCGAACCTAACTACAACTTATGTCCCACGCAACGCACGCCGGTCGTACTCATTCGAAACCACGCAATCACAATCGAACCCATGCGATTTGGGCTCATTCCCTTTTGGGCTAAAGAGCTTAAAGATGCGTCCAAATACAATTTAATTAATGCAAAGGGCGAAGAAATAACGGAAAAGAAAACCTACCAAGCAGCATTTCAGCAAAGGCGCTGCATCATCCCCCTCTCAGGCTTCTTTGAATGGCAAAAAAAAGAGGGCGGTTCAAAAATACCCCATGCAATCTATTTTAAAAACCACTCTATTTTATCCGTAGCAGGAGTTTGGGAACGATGGAAATCAGACTCTACCCCAGAAGAAATAACTTCCTTTTCAATCATCACTACCCAAGCCAATGCATTTATGGAACAATTTCACAGCCGGATGCCCGTCATCCTCAATCCACAGGATGAATTCGACTGGCTGAACCCTCTCAATAAGGATCTGGATCAACTTAAGAAATATTTAAAACCTTGCCCAAATGATTGGCTGAGTCAACACGCAATATCCCCACTTGTCAATAGCCCCAAAAACAATTCAAAAGAGCTCCTGGAACCCCTCCAAAAGGAAGTCATCTAAGCGAGAAATTCCAGGGTTACTTATTTTCCATAATTATTACATTGAGTTATGTAACTATCGAATTGAACCCATAAAAGACTAATAGGTTAAATAAATTGA
>CAIYTD010000052.1 GCA_903928955.1 Oligoflexia bacterium
ATTATTAGAAAATCATATAGATATTCGTGATTTTTACGGATACCGATTTAGGCATATTTTGGTAGATGAATACCAAGATACCAATGTTGCTCAGTTTCGGATTTTACGTCTTTTGACTGAGAAACAACAAAATTTGTGTGTTGTGGGCGACGATGATCAGTCTATTTACGCTTGGAGAGGGGCAGATCCTAGTCATATTCTAGGCTTTGCTGGTCATTTTCCAGGTGCTCTAACTATTACCTTGGATCAAAATTATAGAAGTACTTCTCGCATTTTAGAAGCAGCCAATTCTGTTATTTCCAAGAATACCCATCGACATCCAAAGAAACTTTGGTCTGAACGAGGTACTGGTGAGCCTCTTCAATTTATTGTTGTCGAAGAAGATCGAGCTGAAGCAGATTTTGTAGCTGAAGAAATTCTTAGGGGATCAAAAGAACAGGAGCGATTATGGAAGGATTATGCCATTCTTTATCGGTCTAATTCACAGTCTCGTGTTTTTGAAGAGGCACTGAGAAGAAGGGGAATTCCATACAAAATAGTTGGCGGGTTATCCTTTTTAGCTCGTAAAGAAGTTAAGGATGTTCTTGCTTATTGGAAGTTGATTGCTAACCTAAAAGATGATGCTTCTTTACGACGTATTTTAAATTGGCCTGCTCGAGGCATTGGAAAAGGATCTATTGAAACTTTAGGAGGATACGCTTTTGAAAAAGGACTACCTCTATTCGAATCTTTGGGTGAAGCAACCCGGCTCACTCCTAAATCAGCTCAGGCCGTTCATGGTTTTAGAAATAGAATCTTACAATTAGCAACTGAAGTCGATCAAGTTCCTTTTACGGGCGAAGGGGTAGCTTTGTGGGCAAAAGAGTCTTTGGAAAAAATCCAAGCGAAAAAGGCAATTGAAGAAGAAAGTGACGATCCCGTGCAGGCTGGTAAGAAATGGGAAAACGTAGAAGAACTTCTGCATTCGATGGGTCAGTTTCACGCAGAAGGCCCTGGGCTCTCTGAGCCTGAAGGTCTCAATGGAAGGCATTTTCTCACTGAGTTTCTCAACCGAATGACGCTTGAGGCTCAAGAGATGGAAAAAGAAGAAGATAGAAAAGATGCTGATACAAAAAAAAATCAAGTTACACTGTTGACTTTGCATGGTGCAAAAGGCTTAGAGTACCCGATTGTTTTTTTAGTGGGAATGGAAGAGGGTTTTCTGCCTCATAAGAGAACAATAGAGGAGGCCACGGATTATAGTGAAGAGCGGCGCCTTTGTTACGTAGGAATTACTCGAGCTAAGGATCACCTTTTTTTAGTTCGAACAAAAAATAGAATTCGTTATGGAAAGCCTTTGCCACGACTTCCGAGTCGTTTTTTAGAAGATATTCCAACAGATCTTCTCGTTCGAACCGATCATTCTGGAACTCCCGATATGGATACCCAAGAGGGAAGAGAGAAGCACGAATCTCAAGTAAAAAATTATCTTGCAGAAATTCGGGCTAATTTATTAAAAAGCACACAAATTTGAATGTCATATAAGAGATAGTGATATGAATTTAGAATTATTTTTAGTAGAGAGACGGGAGGAATAGGTAAAGGAACAAAAATGAAGTTTCTTGTTTTCTTTTTGCTTTTGTCGTTTTCACATCTCTCTTTTGCGGCTGACCCTGAAAAAGGTTATGACTATCTAGTCAATGGAGGCTATATAGGGTGTGGCATACCAATTGATGTACTAAAAAGGGTGGAACCCTTTTTGAATGCAGTTCCACAGAGTCTTTCGGGATGGTTTAATCCTCTTTTTCAAGCTCCGCTTTTCAAGAAGTCTGAGATTCCAGGGCGTACCGGGACTAACGCAAATCTTTCTCATGAATTTAATGCTTTTGTGACTCGTCGGGGCAATGAGGTAGCTAATTTTAATTGTCTTTCTTGTCATTCTCAACGGATTGGAAATCAAGTGATTGTTGGATTAGGTAATTCACTGCGCGATTTTACCTATGATATCCGATTTTTGCTAGCAGAAATCCGGCCTTTCTATCGGACCTCCAAAGAACGTGAAGAAGGTGCTTTTTTTGAGAGGAGTTTGTCAGCCATCTCACCTTATATTCAGATGCATACAGTGGGAGTAAACCCTGCAATCAATTTGACTTTCGCCTTGATGGCTCATCGAGTTCCTGAAACGCTTGCTTGGTCAGATTCCTTTTTGATGGATCCACCCAGCAAGGAAGTCCCACCCGTTCATGTTCCGCCTTGGTGGAGAATGAGAAAAAGGAAAACCATGTTTTATAGCGGCGAAATTGCTGGAGAGCATCGTCGGATTATGATGTTAGCATCCTCTCTTTGCGCTGATTCTGTAGATCAGGTTGAGGAGATGGACGAAGCTTTTAAGGACGTCGAGTCGTATATTCACTCGTTACCTCCTCCTCCCTACCCCCATTCAGTGGATTCTGCACTTGCTTCGCGAGGGAAGGGTTTATTTTTAAAAAACTGTGCAAGTTGTCACGGGACTTATGGGCCTAATGGTGTTTATTCTGAAAAATTAATTCCTATAGAAATAGTAAAAACCGATCCTGCATTGATGATTCAAGAAACTTCTAAAGATCATGATCGGTTTATAGATTGGGGAAGGCGTTCCATTTATTATACTCAAGAGACTACTTTTCATCCTAACCAAGGCTATATTGCTCCTGCTCTGGATGGAATTTGGGCTACAGCCCCCTATTTGCACAATGGTTCTGTTCCAAATCTAGAAGGCGTATTGAATAGTAGTGTGCGGCCAAAATATTGGAAGCGCAGTTTTGATTCTCAAGATTATGATACTATTCAGCTGGGTTGGAAGTATCAAAGTGTGAGCTTGTGGGATGTCTTTGATTTTCTTCCATTTGAAAAGCGATTTGTTTACGATACCACCTTAGCTGGGTATTCCAATCAAGGTCATGACTTTGGAGATACTTTATCGCAGGATGAGCGCTTGTCAGTCATTGAGTATCTTAAGCTTTTATAAATTTTAGATCATTCTTTTCAAAAGGTTTTTCTTTTTCAGAATGAGTTCCTTTAATATTCCTAAGATATGGAATCCGATTAAGGCAGCTATTGTATACGCAAAGATGCCGTGAGTGTTTTCGAAAAATTTGCTAGCGTTTTTGTTTGTTGGGAAAATATTTGGAAATTCAAAAATAAAAAATGGAACTTTATAGCCTCCCAGCAGAGTCATGAGGATGCCAGTGAGCGGCATGAGAAAGAGCAATCCGTAAAGTAAAAAATGAACGCTATTCGCTAATTTTTTTTCATAGGGACCAAGGTGAGAGGGGAGCTCTAGTTGATTCGACTTAAATTTTAAAAAAACTCGACTGGCAGTGACTACTAAGACCACTATACCGAGAGATTCATGGAAATTAAAAAAGCTGTATTTATTGGGGACTGATTCTTCCAAGCTCGTCATGTACCATCCGACTATCAGGAGAGTGAACACGCATGCTGAAGTCAGCCAGTGAAATATTCGAATTCCGACAGAATACTTTTCTTGTTTTTTGCTCATCATGGTTTCATCTATAACACTCAGGCTTTAAATATCAACTTAGTTTGTTGTATTGGGAGATCCATTCATTCGATTAAAATAGTTGTTAGACTTAACATTATTTAACAGATAGAGGATGGGGATAAAATGATTCTTTCAAAACGTCCCTCTTTGCTCGAACTTCGAGATCGATTAGGGCAACAAAAAGCTCTTCAAAAGCGTGAATTTTTAGTATGTTCGTCGATTCCACAAGGAGTGCCACGGGGGGTGATTTGTGAGGCCACGGGCACTGCTCGTACAGAATGGATGATTTCCATTTTAGCCGAAAATCCAAAGCTAGCTACGTTTTGGGTGGAGGATAGACTTTCTATTCTTCCAACAGCACTTCACCAGAGAGGAATCGATCTCACTCGAGTCTTGATTGCAGAAGCTGGGGATAAGCTTTTTCAGACTCTTCGAAAAGCACTTCGGAGTAGACTTTTTGATTGCATCGTTTTGCCGGGAGTCATTGAACAGGTGAAAATGCTTAAGGCCCTTCAGCTTTTTGCGAGAGATTCCAATGCAGCTGTGTTTTTTCTGTCAAAAAAAGAAAAAAATGCTTGGACTATTCCTTTTCAAATTCATGTGGACTGGGATTCTAGTGTCAGAAGTTATACTATTGAAATCTTAAAATCAAAATTTTCTCATTCGGAGAGTATATGAAAGTAGCTTGTATTCTCCTTTCGAGGAAATCGAAGAATTCTACGGAAGTGAGGCTTCTCGATTTTGCTGAAGCATGTTTACGTTTGAGTCCACAGATTGCACTACGTGAACCTGATACAATCTTTATTGAAATCGGAAAGTGCGAGTCGCTCTATTTGGAAATTTCATTTCAATCCAGAGTGCAGGTGCTTCTCGGTCGATTTGAGCTAGAGGGCGAGCTTGCATTTTCTCATGATATTCCTTCTTCTTTAGCTTTGGCTCGCTATCGGGTCAAGGAAGTAGATGATTTACCTATCGAATCACTTCAGTGGTTTGGAGATCCCTTTGGAATCGATCCTATCGGGAGAAAATCTATTTTTAAAATGATTGAATCTTTCAAAAAATTAGGAATATTAAATATTTCTCAATTTAAATTAATACCATCTTCTCAGATGCCTTCGCGCTTTGGGGCACTGGGTCTCTATTGTAGACAATTAGTAGAACATTCCTCTTTGATTCCTTGGCCGCATTGGAAAGTTCCAGATAAATACTCAGAGCGATTGGAGCTATTGCCCTCTGAGTCTTGCTTAGAAATAGATCCACTTCTTTTTAAATCCAAAGAGATGTTGGATAGATC
>CAIYTD010000053.1 GCA_903928955.1 Oligoflexia bacterium
AATGACAACAAATTTTTCTAATACTTTAGATGAAAGTTTCTTCGATAGCGCGTGGTGGTCACTAGCATACACTTGAATCGGCCCTAATGAGGCGTCATATACAGACGATACTCCCGCTGTAATCCCTAGTTGAAGATAAAGTGTTCTGATATTTTCACCTGTGTTAAAAAAAACTCGATTACTGTAAAGAGAGTTTTTAGACTGAGATGCTAAACGAAAAAAACCATATCTTTTATAGGCCCCACTCAGAGCGCTCAAGCAGGCTGAATAGTTTGAATAGAGTTCTAGATCGAAAATGAGGTCAATCTTTCTCTCATACATTAAGCCAATGATCTGGTAAGTACTGATCAAAACCGTTATCAATGAGCTCTCATCAACATATAAAACATCATCTATGCAAGAAAGTCTTTCAATGAGAGGTTTGTTTTTTTTTGCCGTTAATAGAGTAACCTTTGCCCCTGGAAACGTTTCCTTGAGTCCCTTGATGAGGGGCGTGGCCTGAATGATACTTCCTAATCCATAGAACTTTATGATAACAATATTTTTAACTTTTGCTCTGAATCGCTTCTGTCCAAGAGGAGAGATTATTCGTACTATTAACGTAAGAATGAAAACTGCAGGAGGGCCTATCCATCTATCAAACTTTAACTTGGTGCTAAATTTCATCCAAGATTTACTCCACGCCTACTGAATGCATATAAAATTCATATTTCCAAATGCAGGTGGTTTAGAGATCCTTTACAGAGTCTATCATTTCGTGCAAGTGATACAAAGTGACTCACGATATCGTAATTATAGGTTCTGGGCCTAGTGGAATCGCAGCTGCTCAAGTTCTAGTAGAGAAGGGCAAACAAGTTCTTCTTTTAGATGCAGGGCTTCAATTAGAAGGGCATCTTCAAAAAGTGATGGGACAGCAACCTCTGGAAAAGGAAGCTTTCTTGGCCTGGGTTTATCAGGAGAGAGCTAAAGTAAGGCGACACACACTAGGACTTCCGTTGAAGTTACCCTTTGGCTCGGCTTTTGTCTACGCATCTAAGCTTGAAATGGACTTTGATCTTCAATCACCCGTTTCTCTGGTTTGCTCTCTTGCAAAGGGAGGACTGAGTAATGTCTGGGGAGCCAATATCTCTCTATTATCAGAAAAAGACTTAGAATGTTGGCCTATTTCATCTCACGAGTTGAAGCCCTATTATGAAAAAATCCTAAAACTCATCGATTTTTCTGGCGCTGATGACGCGACTGACCAACTCTACAATTTCAAGCTGGTCTCAAATGAACAGTTACAATTAGGTCGCCAGGGGCAGTTTGTATATAATAAGATATTAAAAAATTCAGATGAATTAATTAAAAATCAGATATTCGGAGGCATGGCTAAGCTCGCTGTAGGAAGAAAATATTCCTGGAAAGGAATGGGTTGCAGCAACTGCGGTCAATGCATGCACGGTTGCGTTTATGACGCTATTTTTAGGGCAGATTTTGTTTTAAATGAACTTATTAGAAGGGAAAACTTCAAATATATTCCCTATGTCCTGTTTCAAGAGTTTAAAGAAAAAAAAACTGAAGTTCTGAGTTATGTAACAGACCTAAATTCTGGGGCAACTAATAGGTATCAATCCAGAAAACTCATTATCGCAGCTGGAGTTTTACGATCCACCGCTTTAGTAGCGAAATCGCTTGGTCTGATGGATCATTTATTTGAGATTAAGGACAGTCAAAAATATCTTTTCCCCTTTATCACTGAAGAGAGGATCTCAGGCTCCGCAAAGGATCGAGCCAATACTCTCGCTCAGCTCTATATTCAAGCTCCTCATCTATCCGAAACAGAAAATAATGTTCATTGTCAACTATACGGTTATAATGATCTTATTCTCGCTCCCATGCGGGGAGTTTTTGGGAATAGTGTCAAGTATTTAGAGAAGCTGGGGGGGTACTGTTTTGACAGACTTATGGTCGGTATGGCTTATCTTCATAGTAATGATTCCGGTTCTCTTTGGTTAAAAGTGTATTCAAAAAAAGGCCGATTAGGCAATATTTCAGGCGAGCTTTCAAGAAGCGGTGACCGAGTTTTTCAAGAATTTATAGGTATTTTAAGAAAAAATAGGCAACTCCTAGGAGGTGCACCTATGCGATCTATTTTTCATAGAAATCAGCCAGGAAGCAGTCAACACTTCGGAGGAAGCATACCGATGAGTAGCAAACCAAACCGCTATCAAACCGACATCGTGGGACGCCCATTTGGATGTTCGCATGTACACTTAGTGGATTCGACAATATTTCCCACTATTCCTGCGGTTCCTCTCACTTTTTCAATGATGGCAAACTCTGCTCGAATCGCTGACAGTATCACTTAAAAACACTAAAAAATGGAACCCATTAAACATATGAGTCTAGTGAGATTTTTTCAAGCCATCGGAATAAGTGTGATCCTCTTTATTTCACTTTATGCCCTTGATGGCGATCCAGCCCCCCTAAAGCTCAACGCAGATCTGGTTGATGAGGCAGTCTGGATCCATAATGCTCGTTCTAAGGTTTTATTCGGAAGTTACGTGACGTCCCCAGACTACATAAACTATGCTGGTCTGGGCGGCCCACTCTTTAATTTCATTTTGTGCATATTCTTTCAGCTAGGGGGAGTTAGCTTGATTTCTGCTCGATTTTTAAGTGTTTTGTCATTTTGGAGTATTTTAGTATTTATTTATTTTATCTTTAGATGTGTGGGCTATTCTCGTTTTAAAAGTACTCTACCTTGTTTGATCCTCGGACTAAATCATCAAAGTTTGATTTTTGCCAGGTGGGCAACTCCGATCTCTCTGCAAATGTTATGGTTGACTCTAGCTTTTTATCTTCCTCTCTTTGTTATTCGGGTTCATTCGAAATCACAGCGCAAACAGCTCCTATTTTTATCGGGGCTTGCTTTTTCAGCCGCTATTGCTTCAAAAGGTACGGGAATTAGTTTGATTCCAGCGTATCTCGCTAACGTGCTTTTCCTGTGGCTTATCGCAAGACGGTTCATATTTTTTGATTTAGTCCCTATATTCTTAGGTGCTTTTTCAGGCTTACTAGGACTAGTGGCTGTATTCTATATAAACGCTCCATTTTTGAAGCTTCTGAAAATATTCATTTTGAATTTTAATGCGGCTAATCAGGTAAAATCGATTATTTCATTACTTAAGACAATTGCTGCCAATCCGGGCATGGCTAATCCTATGACTGCTATTTTATGTGCTGGTGGACTAGCTACGCTCGCACTACGAGGAGCTCAGGCCTTAAACCTCAGGACAAAATACATTTTCTCTATTAACTGGAAGCAAAAGGATCTTCTCGAATGGACTTCCTTCATTTGGCTCATTTCAGGTCATATTGGGCTACTAATTTTTAGGGAATTTACAATATATAGACGCTATATACAGTTTCTAATTCCGTTAACTATAATATTTTCTAGATTTCTATTTGGATTGAATGATAATCTGCTTTTTATTCAGAGCCAAAAAAGTAAGTTCTGGATTGGTATCGTTTTGGGAGCAGCTCTTTCCTTCTATTTCTATCAATCTGAAATTTATACAAATCGTGTCTGGCTTTCGCAAGCGGGCTTTCCTGAACTGAGTTTTTTTCATAATAATTTATGGCCGAATTTACTTTTGATACTATTGATACCTCTGTTTCTATTTTTTATTCGCGGTAGGCGAATTCTTTCTATTCTCCTCGTTTCCTCTATTCTTTCAACTAACCTATATTTAAGCTATCACTGGCTTGAATCAATTACTTTTACATTAAGAGACGAGTCCCGACGTTTCGGAAAAACTGCAGCTCTAGGGGATATTGCCACTGGATATTCTCCTTGGACGCTATGCACAGAGTCTCCTGTTTTACCTATCTATTACAATAAAGGTATTCGATACAAAATTGATGATCTTACTAACTTTCCAAAAAGTCTGCCTTCTAGAGAACAAAATCTATTTTTATTGAAACTAACAAGTAATATAGGAATTGACGAAGGAATATTTGATCCATTTCTTGTTCAGGAAGACTTTAAATTGGTGAGAGCTGAACCACTGGGTGTTTTCCGGCTGATGCCCTATTCAGGAACTTCAAGATACCGAATGGTATATCAAATTACAAAGATTTCACCTGCTGGGTAGACCTTTTAGTGCCTATTGTCGCGTGTAGCAGCAAAAATTATCTTGAACGAAAGTCCTGGAGAAAAAACGATCCATTTCTATCTCACATTCAGTATACCCACCCGATATCTTTGAGCGATCAAGAATTTTTAGTATCTCAGTTTTTGTACCTCTAGAAGGATAAAGAATATTCCAAAAAAGAACAGGGTTAAATTCTTTATTTCTTGCTAGAAGAGGGTAGGTGATGCCATCAATCAAGAAAATTTGAGGATTTTTTTGAAGCTTTAAACAATCGTAAGCAAGATGATAATGAATTCCTCTAAAGCTTTCATAGTTCCAATGCCTGAAGCTGGTATGCGTGTAAAGGAGACTAGGGAGGTTTCCTTTCCAGTCTCTCGTATAGCGGCTAGACGCAGCAGAAAAAATATTTGCACTCCAGAGACTGAAGATGCAGGCTCCTAAACTTAATGTGACTCGCAGCCACCGATCTTGAAGATAAGCTAAAGAAAAGAGTATTAAAATAATAATACCAAGAGATACAGAAGGTGCTCTATACCATGTCAATCTTTTATCCAATAGAATGTAGGTGGCTATGCTGAAAAAGAATAGAAGGCTCATGAGAGCTACTTTGTTTCTCTTTTTTAAAAATAGGAGTACAATACAACTAATTGAAAAAAATATTAGGAAATTAAATAATTGACATCCAATTTGAGTGAAATTGGGAGCATAAGCAAATTTATCAGGCACCCATTTCAGCGCATATTTGAATGGAAACATTGTTTGGTGCCAATATTGTCCAATGTTTTGAAAGACTTTTATTGTTTCGTTCCAATACAAATGTGGATTTGTTAAAAAAAGAGAAGGAGGAATGATGGCCTCCAGAGTGTATTCTTTTGTTGCAAGACTGAGAGGGCAATTGACATATTGTTGAGCCAGCAAGTATTCCTGCCAAGAGGTAAGTGAGAAGAAAGCGCCACCCAAAATGTAATGGTAGTATTTTTTTCCTAAAGTGGAGTAGGTTGTCAAAATAGCAATGAGGGGTGCAAAAATAAATCCTCGATGCATGGCTGTCACAGTTAAGAAGCCCAAAATAATCGTAGCTCCTTTTAAAATCATGAATTTAATTCTCTGAAAATACGCTCTCGATTGGTGCACTTGGGTTGGGTTGCATTTAAGGGGTGAGAAGGGAGAAGTAATGATTGCCCAGTTCAAAAACCATGCGCTAAATAGAAACAGAAATAGATTTTCAGGGCGTGTGAGAGCTCCCGCGAGGGGCAAGACGCCACAAAATTCAAAGGAAAAAATAATAATGAGATTAGTTAGGGTTCTCTTTTTCTCCCACAATGTAACACCTAGCCCGAAAAACGCTAGGGTTAGGATCCAAAGAATCATTCCGATAACACGAGTTGTCCACAAGGGTATGAGGTAGCCGCCTAGAACTTGCGCAATCCAGATGCAAGGCCGGGTAAGTACGGGAGGTCTGTAGATCCAGCTAGGTCCACATTGCGGCATTAGGTTGTTTGAATAGCCGTTAACTGCGTAATGGTTAACGCTTATTTTATATAAAATTTCATCTATATAAAACGGGAATATTGTGATCACCGGTAAGTAAACTGCAAGACTAATTAAAACGCTTAATCCACCGATTATTTCTTGTGCTCTAAAGATATATTTTAATTTATTCCTAAAAAAGGAAGCTAGCTG
>CAIYTD010000054.1 GCA_903928955.1 Oligoflexia bacterium
AAATTCCAAACGTGAGTAAACCCTAATCTTCGGAGTGATTTCGCAGCCTTCAGGCTTCGTGTTCCAGTTCTGCAAATGAGAAGTATATTTTGATTCTTAGTTTTTGATTTTAGGAATTCATGCATTAAATTTACAAATCTCGAAAGGGGAACATTTCTAGGTGCTTCTCTGAAGCCCATAGAAGTCCAGCTATTAGACATCGAATATTCGTGGGCTTCCCTTACATCAATAATAAGCGAGTTTTTATTCCCTTTCAAAAGAAAATCTTTTAGACTTGGGACAGAAGTAGTTGTTTTTTCCTCTTTTTCAGATTTCACAGAAGGCGTAACACCGCAAATGATTTCCTGAAATTCATTTTCAATATGGGCTAAATCTAAATCAATTTTTTTCTTTTTCTCTAAAAAAAGTTTAAGAGTGTCAAGTGTCAAAGTACTCAATGCTAGACTGAGAAGGGGGTTTTCTTGTGATTCAACCCCTATGTTAGTTGCAAAGCTATTGTTATAATCATGGGTAGGGCAAAGCAAAGTAGTTGGACTGAGTATCTCGTGGATCGTTCTTAAAGAGTAAAATAGCGATTCTGGATTACTAATAGAAAAATTAGTACGGCCCAATCCACCACTTAAAATAGTGTCTCCTGAAAATGCGAATTGGATATCCTTTTTTTTAAGAATATTAGCTTGACTGATTCCGACTAAAAAAGTTTGACTATCGTTAGTATGCCCGGGTGTTGGTAGACGTGCTAAAATGAGATTTTCGAGAGATGATTTTGCAGTAAGAGAAATTGCATCAGCAAAATTACCGTTTTCTAATTTCGTCTGAGTTACACTTGTAGCGCAGTGAAGTGGCCATCCAAGCCTATCATATTCTTCTATGAAAGGTACTTCCATTTGATCTGATAATATTTTTTGCAAAATAGGTCGAATGGATTCATGATCAGCGTGACTATGAGTATCTAAAATAGCCAAAACTTTTAAATTTTGACAACGAACGTAATTCTCAATGCGCTCGGCAACTATTGTGCAGGGATCAATAATAATACATGTTCGAGCTTGAGAATGAGCAAGTATCCAAGTGTTAGTTGATCCCACTCTCAGTTGTAGAATTCCATCTCTAAGATTTTCTGGAGCTTCAAACGTATTGATAGAATTAAGCAAACAGGTATTTTGTAATGCTACTGCTGAATCACGAATAATTTGACAGCCTCGCTCAATTTCTTTTTGGGAGGTACATGGCCCAAAGGACATTCGAAGCGCCGAAATACTTCTCCAGTTTGGGATTTCCATAGCATCCAAAACGTGACTGGGTTTTACAGACAAGGCATTACAGGCCGATCCAGAACTAAGCCTGAGTCCACCGGCATCAAAGAGATCAACTAATTCGCTACTTGTAAATCCTGGTATTGAAAAATTAATTGTTGTGGAAACAGATTGCTCAAAAGGAGTATTAAATTCAATTTTTGGAAATGCACTTTTCAATTCTGAAGTAATTTGATCTCTAAAATCAGAGAGTTCAAGAGGGGATCGAAAAAGAAGCGAATTGGTGCGATGAGTAAGTGCCTCTAAAACAGCGCCTAAGGCAGCTACTCCAGGCAAATTTTCTGTTCCCGAGCGCTGGCCATTCTCTTGACCTCCTCCCACAATTAAAGGAGTAAAGGGCGAGTTTTTTTTAAGATAAAGAAATCCAATACCCTTCGGAGCGTAGAGTTTGTGTCCACTGAAAGGGGCATAGTTAATTCTTGTAGACTTCAAATTTAAATCTAATTTACCTAACGCTTGTACGCAATCTACAAGCCATAGGGTTTGAGATCCTGCTTGAATTAAAATTTCTTCTATTGCTAGTAAATTCTGAACTACCCCTGTTTCATTGTTTACCGCCATAGTACAAAGCAGAGCGGCTGAGCTGATATGCTCCTTTAGTATTTTAAGCTGAATTTGACCGTTTTTATCGACGGGGAGTTCGAAAATTCTAAGCGGCAAATTGAGTATTTTTACCCAGTGTTGAAGGGCTTGAGGAATTGCTTTATGTTCTGTGGCGCCATAAAGGAGTGTTAGATGGGAACGAGTTGTTTGGCCTTTAATATTTTGCAATACAGAAAATATAGCGGTCTGAATTGCTTCAGTTGCTCCACTTGTAAATATAATTTCCTCTGGATCGGCTCCAATTACTTGCGAGGCTGTTTTTCTTGTGGATTCCAAAATATATTTTGCCTGTAAACCTACAAGGTGGGAACTACTAGGATTACCATATAAAATACGCATAGCATCTTGTGCAGCTTCTGCCGCAACCGGTAGAACAGGGGTTGTAGCATTACAATCGAAATAAGCGTGTGTGCTAAATAAATAATTTTTCATTCTCATTCCTAAAATAAAAATAGATTTAATCGCGTATGGCGGTCAAGAACGAATCATTTTAAGGTTTTATTTGAATCATTTGTACTTTTTTTGGAAGTGGCACTCGTTCTGCCGATTTATTTAATACTTTGGAGCCTAGGTATAGACTTAAATTTCGAGGTAAAAACCTTGGGAAAAAACAGGCAAGCTTATTTAAAAATCCAGGCACATGGAGTGTTTTTCCATCCAACATAGCTTGAATGGAAGTCCGTACTACCGCTTCTGAGGTCATCATTGTTCGATGACCCGAAGAGGTGAGTTTTTGTCCGGCTTGTTCGAGAAACTCAGTATAGGTTCCTCCAGGACATATACAAGAAATTGAAATATTTGTATTTTTGAGCTCAAAAGCGAGGCTTTCAGTGAAATAACGAATATATCCTTTAGTTGCTGAGTAAACGGAGTAACATCCTACAGGCTGAAAAGCAGAGATAGATGCTATTTGTGAAATATAGCTCTTCTTTCGATGCGATAGCATGTGGGATACAAATTGATAAGTCAGTTCTGTTGGTACAATGGAATTAATTTGGACAGTGGAGAGATGGTCTTCCAAAGGAAAATCCATAAAAGGTCCGTATCGGCCTATTCCAGCGTTATTAACTAAGATTGTTATATGGGTATTATTGGCTGTAGCCTTTTCAAATAGAAGTAGGGAGGCATGGGGCGAGGATAAGTCTAAATCGATCACATCTACTTGAATTTGATGATTTTTTCGCAACTCTTTCGCTAATTTTTCGAGTCGATCTTTTCGCCGAGCAACAAGCACAAGATCGCTTCCTATAGCTGCAAGCTGTCTCGCATATTGCTCTCCTATTCCACTGGATGCGCCTGTAATAACAGCTCTGTTTCCAATCAGTTGTTTCTTTTTATTGTTTCTAAACATTTACTTAGCCATAAATTTTCTGATAGTCCTTTTGTTTTGCTAGGAATCATATCATTGCTTATCGATTTTAGTAGGAAGTTTACGACTTTCTTAATGTGCTAAAAGCAGGTAATGCAATTAAAATGGCCCTCAAAGCAGAAAATGGAACGCTATTAGATGTAAAAGAGCCGATTGTAATAGACGCAGACGGCAACCCAATGAGAATGCAGTCGCATACTTCAAGCCGAACTTCCTCTGCGAGTACTTTTAATATGCGGATTTTTCAACTGAAGAGTTGGCACGCATTCTTACTTTTCTTGGGATTAGGTGTGTTTGGGGTATTAGGTATTTTTTTTGTAGTGATACTAGGAATTGGCCTTGTAGTAGCAAATTTAATTCGCCTTCTCATCCGGACTACTAAATTTTAGGCAATTTTCTTTGGATATTTTGATACTTAGAAGGGCCGTAATTGGAGTATCTGAAGTCGCAATAAAAATCCTAAATACCCCGTAAGGTTCATGGCATGTGTTTTATTATCTATTCAAGGTGATATGCTCTGTAGTTAGAGTATTTTCGAAATGATCAAAATATCAAATTATGCCCTCGTTGAGTATAATTAAATCGATCAAGGAATTAAAAATGAAATCTATTCCGTCAATATTGCGTACACTCATAGCTGGAGTATTTACAGGTTTTTATTGGCCTATTGCGATTTTTATTTATTTTATTTCATTTCGCTTTTTTTTTTCAGATCAATTTATAGCAGGAGTAATTCGATTTTGGGGAAATTGTACTCTTTCCATTTTAAATATTCGACTTGAGCTACTCAATCCAAGCACAGTGCAAGGGAGGGACAGTAGAGTCATTATATGTAATCACCAGAGTGCTTTAGATGTTGCTTGGGGAGCTACTTTATGTCCTCCAGGAGTTATTGGGATAGGAAAAAAGGAGGTCATCTGGATTCCTTTTTTAAATTTTGTTTGGTGGGCATTTCAATTTGTTCGAGTGGATAGGGCCAACACTCAGAAGGCTATTACGAGCCTAAATGGGGTTGCCAGAAAAATTAGCGAAGAAAAGCGATCTCTTGTAATAGCCCCAGAGGGTACTCGAAGTCGAGATGGTAAGATTCTACCCCTTCCAAAGCCCCTCAACTTCTTCACCCTCCAGTGCTTCCTTCGCCACCAAGGCTTCCGCGATAGCCTGATGTCTTGTGGATTGTTCCTTCAGAAGCCCCCGGGTTTTTTCCAGGCAGCTTTTCAGGAGCT
>CAIYTD010000055.1 GCA_903928955.1 Oligoflexia bacterium
ACATCAAAGCGAATGACCTAATTCAAGTTAATGATATTGAAACCGATAATAGACTTGTATTGGAGAAAACAATGAAATTAGGCTTAAGCCCAAAAGGTGACAACGCTAATCAAAATATTATGCAGCAATTTCTTCTGTTGCCTATTGTTTTGGGGCTTTTGCTAGTCGCAAATGGATTAACTGGCATTTATGCAGCTAGAAGTTCATCTTCTCAGTTGGATCGTTTAAATAGAGTGGCTCTTGGTCCAACTATTGCATTTGACGAAATTACTAGTAATTTAAATTTACTATCCAAAAATCTTTTAAGAATTAATCAAAATAATTTAGATCATCAAAGTGAAGATAAAATTATAAAAAAATCGGCACTTATTCTAAAAAAAATTGAAAAACAAGTAAATGATCAGGTCGAAGCTAGTAGTGGACAAGCTTATTCAGAATATTTAAAGAACTGGTCAAAATCATGGAGTATTTTTCAGCTTGATGTAGGGGCTAAACTTCAATTTGTTAAAAAACTAAAATCAGATATTCCAAAAAAAGACTTAGAGCTCACAGGATTGATTGAGCAGATGAATAACGTAGGTACTTTTATTCAGTCCGACGTTCAAGATATGGTCGATCAGTCTACTAAGTTTTCTCGCAAGACCACTTTAGTTTTAGTGATTATTTTAGTGTTTGGGATATTGACTGGCATTATTTCGACTACTTTTATCGTAAGGAGCATTCGAAAATTATTTTTAATGATAGCTGAAGGAAAGCGAAATATTGAAACCTTATTAAATAACCTAGATCAAGGGTTTTTAGTATTTGATAGTACAGGAAAAATTCAGGATGGAGTTTCAAAGGCAGCAAAAGATTTTTTTGGAGCAGACCCGAGTGGCCATAATTTTCATGAAATTCTTCCTGTAACTCAAAAAGTTAAAAACAGCGCATTAGGGTGGCAAAAGATGGTTTATGAAGGGCAATTAAGTTTTAATGATTTTAAACCATTAGCGCCTAGGTCTTTTGAATTTAATTCCAGGTATATTGAACTTGATTTTAGACCTATTTATGAGAATAAAGTTGGGTCTGAAAAAGTTGAAAAAATCATTTGTATCGCCTCAGATAAAACAATTGAACAAAAGCTCAGAAAAAAATCAGAAGCGGAAGCTGCATTGGTTAAGCTTGTGATGTCGGTGCTTTCCGATCGTGGCAATTTTGTGGATTTTGTATTAGAGACTAGAAAATTATTTACTGAATTAAATCAAGCTCTGGAAAATCCTGATCCAAGTATTGATCTTTTGTTTCGTGGAATGCACTCCATAAAAGGGGGAGCTGCATCGATGAATATCATTAAGGTCAGCCACGAAGCCCATCGTTTGGAAGGTATCCTTTCTGAAATCCGTGTGGGAGGTAATAAAGGTAATAAAGGGCTTATTTCTTTCCTGCCTATTTTGAAGGAAGGTATTTCGGGTGCTGAGGCTTATTTTGAAGGCTTTCTAAAAGAGCATGAGTCGATTTTTGGAAGAATAGGCGCAAGTGAGGATCGTACTAAAACTATTTCTGTAGGCACGATCAATGATCTATGTCAGCTGATTTTTAAGGAAATTGGTAAACAGTCCCCCATACTTTCGGAGTTTGTGGATAAATTTATTCAAGAAGATTTGGGTCAGTCTTTTAAGCGATTTGAATCTGCTGTAAAAGGCGTAGCTGAAAGGCAGTTTAAAAAAGTAAAAATCGAGATTGAACAAGGAAAAGCTAAAGTTTTTATTGATCCTTATCTCTCTTTAGTGGGATCTTTTATTCATGTTTTTAGAAATGCGATTGATCATGGAATTGAAGACGAAGTCACTCGAATAGAAATGGGTAAGTCTGATACGGGGTTGATTCAAGTGCAATTTCAAAAAATAGTGAATGTCAAAGATCAATCTTCTCGCTTGAGAATTTTAGTAAAAGACGATGGACAAGGAATTGATTCAGAAGTGGTACGCAAAAAAGCAGTAGAAAAAGGGGTAGTCTCTGTAAAGGTCGCTCAAGATCTATCCAATGATGAGATTTTTCAGCTTCTCTTTCATAATGGTTTTTCTACTCGCGATACTGTGTCAGATTTATCGGGTCGAGGTGTTGGTTTAGATGCAGTTAAACACGAAGCAATACGGTTGGGTGGTACCGCCTGGATTGAGTCTAGTAAAGGGAAGGGAACTTGCCTTTACGTTGATGTTCCACTTTATGAATTTCCAGTGTTTGCTGGAGCATAGGCATCTCTTAGACGGAAAAAATAAATAGTGAACCGCACTTTTAAACGGTAGGGTGGGTATCTATGATACTTAACTCGGATCAGAAAAAAGCTCTGAAAATGCTTCAGGGAACTGAAAATGTATTTTTAACAGGGGCTGCAGGTTCTGGAAAAAGTTTTTTGTTAAAAGAATTTTTGAAAAATCAATCGCCTAAAAATTTCCCTATTTTAGCCAGCACCGGAGCAGCAGCTATTCTTGTAGGTGGTAGAACATTTCATAGTTTTTTTGGATTAGGAATCATGGAAAAGGGGATCCATGCGACTGTGGAAAGAGCGATCTCCAATAAGCCTCTTGCGAAGCGGATTCAAAATACTCAGGGTATTGTCATTGATGAAGTCTCCATGCTTTCAGGTCCTGTTTTAAGGGCGGCCGAGATGATTGCTAGAAAAATACGTGCTAATTCAACTCCATGGGGAGGATTGAGGGTCATTGCAGTAGGTGATTTTGCTCAGCTTCCTCCAGTCAATCCTCACAGTACACAAAGAGAATGGGCTTTTTTAGATGAAGTATGGGAAATGAGTGGATTTCAAGCTGCAGTTTTAAGTGAAATAATGCGAACCCAAGACTCTGATTTTCTTAAAATATTAAATAATGTAAGAATAGGAGATGCAACTTCACAAGTGAAAGCTTTTTTGACTTCGAGAGCTATTCCGCCCCCTTCTGATTTTAGAGGAACGAGGCTTTTTGCTAGGCGAGAAGATGTAGATCGTTATAATTTAAAAAGATTAGATGAAATGAGCTCAAAAGAGCATTACTTTGAAACCGTCTATACGGGGAAAGAAGCTGAGATTGAGAAATTTAAAAAGCATTCGCCTATTGGTGATTCTATTCTCTTGAAGGTGGGTGCTCTTGTCATGTTGAGACAAAATGATCCTGAGGGCCAGTGGGTGAATGGGACATTAGGGTATATTCGAAAAATTACGGATTCTGAGGTTACTATTGAGCTGAATGGCTCTTCTACTGTAGTCATTAATCCCTGCGAATTTACTTTGCTGAATGCAGAGGGTGATCCCGTTGTGACTGCAAAAAATTTTCCGATTTCATTGGCATGGGCGGTGACTATTCATAAAGCTCAGGGTACTTCACTCGATCAAATGGTTGCTGATCTGAGAGGGCTCTGGGAACCAGGGCAGGCCTATGTTGCACTAAGCAGGGCTAAAACTCCAGAAGGACTTTTTCTAGAGGGCTGGAGTCTCTCTTCGCTTAGAAGTGACCCTCTTGTTCATGCGTTTCATCAAAAATTAACTTCATCTATAAAGATTTAATAAAATTTCAAAAGATATTCGTGAATTGAGGCGGGGACTTCACGGGCTTCGGCCCTTCCGGCGATTAC
>CAIYTD010000056.1 GCA_903928955.1 Oligoflexia bacterium
CATCAAATGTCCGCTATCCTGGATAATGCGTTGACACAACTAGGGCATGAAAAAATTCTATCCGCTATTCAAGCTACTGAAAAAAAACTACAAATTAAAATTTTAAGCCGAAAAATGAACCCAGATTCTCTCAAATACTTGAGCATGGGATTTCCATCCAAACCCATGAGGCTGAAAGCAAAAACTGCAGATAAAGGAATTGTATCAGGTCTTGTTCCGATCGACCAAAAACTCAGCAAAGCTACTCCAGAGCAATTAAAAAAATATACCGACCTCATTCAGAGCGGAATCAAAAGCGGACTCTATCAAGCAATCCCTCTTGAAGAAGACGGCTTTTTTGGAATTCTAAATGCTGATGGCCAACAAGTTTGGAAATCAAAAGATCAACTCAAACCTTCAGATCGGATCATCGAGGTGGTAGGAGACAGCGTGTCAGGTTTACCCATTACAGGAGACTTAGACCTTGCCCTGATCACCCAAGCGAAGGGGATACGCTCAAAAATGATTCGAACTCCCCTTCATGGAATAGAATCTCAATTTGAGAAATCTGTCAGAGAAGAAATCAATACCGTTTACCATTCGAGAATTAAAAGGGGTGCTCTCTCCCAGAAAAAAATTCTAAACAACCTGGTCAATCACGGACCAGAAGTGAGAAATCCTTGTCATCAACCCCCTGATTACCCGTGGATGGATAGCTCTGGATTTGAAATTGTTCAAGGTCCCCCAACGGATCCTCATCAAAATCTCAGAGATTATTTGAAGAAATTAAAGAAGCAAGGGGCTTATTTCGATCTCCCCAGACATTGGAAACCCCATTTAGAGTCTCAGAATGACTCTCAGCCTGAATCGCGCTTAAACTGAACTGTTGCCGATGTCAGGGTTTCACCCCGTTGATTTTTAGCATGAATTTCAAGCCAGATACTTTTTTCGGTTACTTCTTTGACAATACCCCCCAAAGAAGGGGTATCCCCAAGAAGTGCCTTAGACTTAAATCGGGTTTGAAAGCGAACTAAACTCAATCCCGTTAATGAGAACTCCCTCTCTACAAAAAAAAGAGCTCTTTGAGTGATCCATCCTGCTATCAACATTCCATGAGCAATCACTCCTGGAAGGCCGACTTTTTTAGCAACTACGTCATCTAAATGAATTGGGTTAAAATCGCCTGAAGCCTCTGCATAAGTTCGCAGGTGCTCTTGTGTAATCGCAGGCAATTGCTGAAATTCAATCAGAGTTCCTGTGAAAAGTTCTGTTGTTTTCATGATTTTTCTCGGATTAAAATACTCGTTCTGGATTTGCCTACTGAAACTTTTTTTGCATCCCTTTCCACGTCAAAGTGCGTCTCAAAAGTGATAAACTGTGTAAATGAAGTGGCTCTTGCTTTTTCTAAAACCTGCAAAACAGTTGTTTCAAAGTAAATCGAATCACCCGCCATAATCCGATTTTCATAGATATATTCTTGCTCAGTATGAAGAACCCGAGAAAGCTCGAGTCCCAATTGCTGAAAAAGCTCAAATTCACCCTTTCTAAAAAGAGTTAAAAAAGTAGGCGGAGCTACTGAAAAATCATCTATACCTAATGTTTTACAGAAAGCCCCGATTTGACCCTCAGTGACTTGATCACGGTATTGAGCCGAACTGCGCCCTATATAATTTTTTAGGGAAATCATTTTATATCCTTAAATTAAATCCACAGTTACCTATTTAAGGTTTTACTTGGACTTTGCCTAAATAAAGGTAACCCATGGGAGTTAATTCAAAGTTCTTAACACGGGATTTAACCAAAACCAAGCTAGGTTCATAATAAAGAGGAACAATAACAGCTTCCGTTTCTAAAAGCTGTTTTTGTAAATCAAAATAAATTTTCTGACGCCCTAAAGAACTGCCACCCCCCAAATTTTTCATTCGGCGGGCTAACTTTACTTTTTCATCATATTTCAAATTTTTCCAGGTAGTTTGGCTATTTCCAGAAACACTTAAAAACAAGGACATAAAATTATCAGGATCTGGATAATCTGCAGTCCAAGTAAAATCAAACA
>CAIYTD010000057.1 GCA_903928955.1 Oligoflexia bacterium
CCAAAGAATAAGCTGAATAGTTCGGATCTTACTGAAGAATTTTCTAAAAGCGATCATCGGTTTAGCTTTGGAATGGAATCAAATTTTAGCAGAACACAGGTGAATCGTTCATTTTCCTATTTTAATGTTCTTAAAAAATCTATTCATTCTCAATCCAGTCAAAGTCTTCATGTCAATAGTCAAAATTGGACCCCTTTAGTGGAAGGTATGAGGCAGGCTCCTATTACTATTAATTTTAATTCTTACAGAATTTTTTCAAAAGATAATAAGTATGATGGAATTATGGGAATGTTTGATTTTTCTCATCCTATTCAAGACAGGACACATGCAAAAAAAAGGGATTTAGTAGAAAAGAAGATTTTTGGAGTTCAGAATAATGTATTTGCAAGGTCATTAAAAAGAGGCAGAGCTGGCTCTGCCGAACGTCCTATCTATGCTGCTCTTAATATAGGCCAGTCCGCACAGGGAGGTGCTCCAGCTTACGGTGGGTCTTATTTTAAACTTAAGAATAAGATTAAAAAGTATGCAACTCTCCTTCCAGTAGATTCATTCGATTTTGGAGTTGAAGGAGCAGTTCAAGCAAGAAAAGCACTTGCAACATTTGATCATCTTGAACCTCTATTCGCTCAAATGCATCCTCATCAGCTGGAAGCTATTCGGCGGTCGGTTTTGAATCATGCACCCTATCATGAGTATGTTGAAATTCATCTTCATGCTCCTGTTTGCTGGTCAGATGTAGAAGAAGTGGTATTAAATGTTGGTGATGTTGATACTGCTTCGGGTATGGAAAGTGCTTCTTTAAGAGAGAAAACTCAAAGTAGAATAGAAGTTAAAAAAAATGCTCAACAATTTTCGCTTAGAACAGGTGTTCCGGTCACATTTGTAGGTGATTGGAGTCACTAGACTTGGGGGTAAATAGAGGGAGGGTAAAGATCAAAGTAGCGATGGGGAGAGGCCTTTGTTTCTCGTGTTTCAGGAGCAGTGACTGTGTAGATTGCGCCTTGAAGTAAGCTTGGGTCTGAGTTTCTGAATTCTGTTTCTTTTTTGATTTCGCTGCTGAGCAGAGATATTTTTCCAAATCCTTGAGGGATATCTAAAATATAATCAGGTACTGCAGGTCCAGTTAGTCGTCCACGTAGCTGACCTACGAGTTTTTGTCCTTCTTCGATACTGACTCGAAAATGAAAGGTCCCGGGTGTCCAGTCTGGGTGATGGAGGTAGTAGGGGATCACTCCCGTTTCATAGAGTCCTTGAAAAAGTGTGCTGAGACATGCGACTGAATTATTGATGCCATTCAGTAAAACAGATTGATTCAGGAGGGTGATTCCCGTGCGCCTGAGTTGGCTAAGCGAATGAATCGCCTCAGGAGTCAGTTCGTAAGGATGATTGAAATGGCTCACCAGAACGAGTTGGAAATTCCATTTTTGGTTCAAAAGAGATAACAAAGGGACCGAAAAGCGGTGAGGGAGTGTTACTGCCATTCTAGAGTGGATGCGAACTGTTCGAATATGTGGAATTTCATGAATCTGTTTCAAGAGTTTCTCTAAAGCTGAGTCCGTGAGAGATAGGGGGTCTCCTCCCGTCAGAATAATTTCTCGGATTTCTCTCGCATTTTGAAGGTATCTCAAAGCTGGTTCTAAAGATCCGTTATAAAGGTTTTTTTCATTGTCGTTTAAGTGTGATTTTCTAAAGCAGAATCGACAATACATTGCGCAGAAAGAGGAAAGATGGAGAATGGCGCGATGGGTGTAGCGATGGGTGATTCGAGGAGCGACTCGTTTTTGAAGATCTCCGATGGGGTCTGGATCCCAGGGGGTCGGGCGGCCGTAAACCTCTTGGCTGGTTTGAGTCGCCCAAGAAGGAAGGGGGGGGTCTTCCTCTTTCAAAGAAGGAATTGCTTGCTTTCGAATAGGGCATTTCTCCGAATTTTTCATGAGTTTTGCATAGTAGGGAGTGATTCGAACTTTAAATTTTTCTCCCAGATGTTTCCACTTTGTTGCTTCTTCGGTTGAAATGATTCCATGATTCAATAAATCTGAAAGATTGCAATAAGACTGCAAAAGTTGTTGCTGCCAAGTTTCTAGGGGCGCATGGGGAGAGGTAATTTGAGGGAAAATTGTGGGCATAGGAGATCTGATGTAGTTAATTTAAAAAAACCTTTTTGTCATTTAAATAGTCTAGGAAAGTCTTCTGTGCTAGCTTCATTCTTGATATGATTCATGAGCTGCTTAAAACTTGGTTTCAATGGGTTGAAATTTGGGGATATGGTGGGGTTTTTATTTTGATGGCAATGGAGAGCTCTATTATCCCAGTTCCATCTGAAGTCGTTATGCCTCCTGCTGCATTTTGGGCGGCTCAAGGAAAAATGAGTTTTTCAGGCGTTATTTTAGCGGGTACTGCAGGTAGCTATTTTGGGTCCTTTTTGAGCTATTGGATTTCTCGCTATTTAGGAGAGCCTTTGATTCAAAAGTATGGCAAGTTTTTTTTATTATCTCCTAAAAAGCTCAAGTTAGCCGAGGATTGGGTGGGTCGCTTTGGAATTCCAGGGATTTTTGCAGCTCGCCTCTTACCTGTCGTCAGGCATTTGATTTCTATTCCAGCCGGTATTTTTAAAATGCCCTTTGGTGCTTTTAGTTTCGTCACGCTAGCAGGAGCTGGCCTTTGGTGTGCGATATTATCTTGGTTCGGTCAGGAAGTGATTGGGAGCAATCCTGAGCTTCTTCAATCACCTGAAGATATGGTAGCGGTTATTCGATCTAAAATGCATTGGATTCTAGCAGCTGTCTTGATATTTGGGGGGGGCTACGTTGGACTTCTTGTACTGAAAAAGAAGTGGAGTAGACCTGTCCCATCTTGATTGCTCTAGGAGAGGGATAAATTCATTCGCAAAGATTACAAGTTTAGCGTTGACAGTTGAAATCTTCTGCCTCGTAGATACGTGGATGAGCATCGGGCAAGGGATCAGGTCCTAGCCTCAGGCCCCAAAATATAGAATCATACTCAATAATTAATTGTTTGAGATCTATAATGCGATCCAGTTCTTTATTCTATTCAAATTGGACACCTATTTTTTTTTGCTCAATGTAAAATTTCAAATTCATGACGTTGAAGTTTTCGTTTTTCGTATTGGAATGACTTTTTCTGGTCATGATAAATTTTGGAATATTAATCTCTGTATGGCAGACTTCAATCTAGGGAGCTTTGTAGTGTTGGATACAGCTGAAAAAGTTCTGAAATCATCGAATTTTTTTATACTTAGTGATTGTGATAAATCTTGCTCATCTTGGTAAGGCTTTGATTATTGACTGTTCAAAGTGCATTACTCTGATTTAATTAGACAGTCGAAGTCGAAAATATTAACGCAATGAGTTAAGTCTAGAATGAACGATGACTTTTATTTTATGATATAAAAAATAAGTGTAAGTGATTTCAGAGAGCAATCTTGAACTATCTTGATCCATGTTCGGAGAGCTGATAGCTTGAGGAGAGTGTACTTTCAGCAATAAGCCTAGAAAGGAAATTCCATGAAAAACGAGATCACAAAGAAACAAGCGCTTTTGCTTTGGGAAGAGGGACAGCGTCAGCATTTAGAAGGGAATCTTTCTCGAGCCATTCATCTTTATACACGGTCTATTGACGTTCATCCCACTGCCGAGTCTTATACCTTTCGGGGATGGGCTTATAGTTTTCAAGGGAGAATTCAGGAAGCAATTAATGAATGCAAAAAAGCCATCGCAGTGGATCCTAGCTTTGGAAATCCCTATAATGATATTGGATTTTACTTAATTAGTCAGGGAAAAGAAGACGAAGCCGAAGATTGGTTGAATCGGGCAAAATCTGCTATTCGCTATGATTTGAGGCATTGTCCTTACATGAATTTAGGCAGGCTTTATGCTTCAAAAGGATTACTTCACAGCGCTGTTCATGAATTTGAGGAAGCGCTTAAGATTTTTCCAGGAGAGCCCAGTTGTGTGGCGGCGCTTTATCAGATTAGAAAAATCTTGCACTAAATCTTAATCATTATTAAGGAGTATCAAGAATGAATTTTAAATGTGGCTTAAACTTGTTTCTTTTGGTTTTTTTCCTGGGTACAGCCCCTCTCGCTCGTGCGCTTGATTTTTCAGTTTTAGGTGCTGCGACAGTTTCTAATTACATTTTTAGTCCCCCGCTTACGATTTCCAATGGTACATCGTTTGGATTCGGTGCAACGGTGGGAATAGATTTAGTTCCCACTTTGAGCTTAGAAACAGGGTTTTTGTTTTTGCCTACTGCCTTTTCTCAAGTTGGGATTCCTACGACGTCTTTTACCTATGGTTATTTAGATATCCCCCTTTTACTGAGATTTTCTCTGATTCAGCTTTTTTCCATTAATTTCGGACCTTATTATGGATTTGCAACATCGAGCACCGGAAATTCTGCAACAAATGATTATGGATTGATGATGGGCGTGAGTGCTCGATTTCCTGTCCTTCCACTGCTTAAGATTCGAGTGGATGCGATGTATGAGTTTGGCTTGGCAAACATAAATTCTAGTTTATTTAATACGCAAAATTCTCGGAATTTTATTGTTTTAGGTGGACTAATGTTAGATCTTTGGTGAGTCATCATCAATATTGTCAATTTTATGATGGCGTGTAAGTGGATATCCTGATAAAAAATGGGGATGGAAACTCAGCTATCGGCTCCAGTGAGCAGATCCTTTTGGCTTGGAAAGCTATTTAGTTTAGTAGGCATCCTTCCTATAGGTGTCTACGTTTTCGTGCATCTCTATCATAATATGGGAAGTTTGTCGGGGGAGGCTCAGTTTAATCAGCATTTGATTGAAAGTCGGTCTTTTCCATTGATTGTACCATTAACTGTTTTGGTGATATGGATCCCGATTGTTTTTCATGGTCTTTACGGACTTTTTGTCATTAAGAAAGCTCGCCCTAATCTCTCTCAGTATCGATATTTTGAAAATTTAAAATATGTTTTACAGAGATTAAGTGGCGTTGGGTTGCTTCTTTTTATTCCTGCCCATATTTACAAGACTCGTATTGAGACTTATTTCGAGAATAGTTCATTAGATTTTCATCACATGGTAGAAGCCCTGCATGAGCCGCTCACTTTATCGGTTTATCTTTTAGGCGTTCTGGGTGTGGCGTTTCATCTTGCTAATGGGGTTTGGCAATTTTCTATTGGTTGGGGTGTCGCAGGCTCTCAAAAAGGGATGAATCGGATTCTTTATTTCAGTCTTTTCCTATTTATAGTTCTATTGGGGATGGGGTATGCATCAATCTGGGGGTTTTGGAGTTCTTAATCGAGTCAGTCGTAGAGCGCTGAAAGCTGGGAAGTATTTCATTTTTCTTGTGACCTCTTTTTTGAGCTCATCTGTTTTTGCAGCAAATTATTCGTTCATGGCTGGAGTAGAGTTTCCAAGTGCAACTGCTGTTAGTACTGGTTATACGGGGAGTCCCCTTTCTTTTCAGTACGGAGGGGGTTTGCTCATTGGCTACCATATGCTTTCTAGTTTAAGTGCAGAATGGGGACTGCTCTACTTGCCACGTGGCTTTAATCAAACTTTTAGTTCCACTTCAGTAGCAAGCCCAGTGGTTTGGAATTCGATTCAAATTCCGCTCCTTTTGAGGGTCTCTTTGATGCCTACTTTTTCTATAGGATTGGGCGGATATTTTTCTCATGGAATAGGTTCCATGACTACCTCAGCAGGACTTGTACCGTTTGGTGGAAATAATGGTGTGAACAGTTATGGGGCCGATGATTATGGGATTGTAGGAAGTGCGAAATTAAAAATTGAGCTCATTCCTTCCTTGAGTCTGGTGATAGATGGGCGGTATCTCATAGGTTTTGTAAATATAAATAAAAACGCAGGAGCTTCTACTGTGCTGACTGATTTTCAAGGGCTTGCTGGCATTCAATTCGGAAGGTAGTTACTCTTCAAGAATGATACCAAAAATTGCATTCATGCTTAGCAAGTGTTAATAAGTTGAGTGAACTAAACTGAGATGACGGGATTGAAGATGACTGACTTGACTCATATTTTTTCTGAATCTATCCACAAGCAACTCTTTCAAAAGGGAGTGGAGGTTGTTAGGATATTGCCATTCCTTTTACAGGGCGACCAAGCGGATAAACTTAAAGTTCTTCAGGATTTATTGGCTGACTTGGAAGAGCCACATTTGATTGGGACCCAAGAGTATATTATACAAATCAGGCCGAGTATCCCTACTCTTCAGCCTGCGCTAAAGCACGAAACTCATAGCCATTCTAAGCCGACTCAGGATGGTATTTATCTTACAAGTGGAAAATTAAATATTCCATTTCTTATGAAAAATGCGGATCTCCTTTTTGATGCTGGTGATTATTCTTTGGCAAGAAAAATTTATAAGACTATTCTGCAATCAGGAGAGTACACTGCTACCGTTTTATTTCGTATAGGGCGGTGCTATGAATCTGAGAGTAAGCTAGAAGAAGCTTGTGGCAAATATGAGGAGGCTCTGGTTTTTCACCCGACATTAGAGTGTTATCAGCGACTCAGTACTTTGCTGATTCGCATGAACAAAAATCATCAGGCTGCTGATATGATGGAACGAGCTCAGGTTCTTCAGGACTCTTTGTCAGACGGAGGGAGTTCTTCTTATCATCGGGGTTTAGCTGGCTTGAATCGCTCTATGACAAAATTACGAAATCATGGCTAAAATTTCTAAATTATGATGCAACTTCTCGGAATTGGAACACTGGGGTTAGTTGGAGTTTTTTTTCGTTATGGGATTGACCGGATTATGACTCAATTCTCTTTTCCTTTTCCTGTTGCAACTTTTTTAATCAATCTTTTGGGATCTTTTTTGGCAGGGCTGGTTTATGGATTGGGCGCAGAGAGAGCTGTTATTTCTCCAGAACTGCGGACAGGACTTTTGGTTGGATTTTGTGGGGGATTTACAACTTTTTCAGCTGCGATGCTTCAGTCTTTTTTGCTTTTTGATCAGAGGAAAATCTGGATGTCTGCTCTCTATCTTTTGATGAGTCCCGTAATCGGCGTTTTTTTTGCTATGGCTGGAGTTTATTTAGCTCGAAGTGGAGCTAGCACTATTCAGTTTCATTAAAGAAGAGACGGAAAGAAGTTCTTCTGTGGCGTGTTTTCAGTCTCGGTTTGTCCAACTGGTCTGAGGATATCGTAAAATCCGGTGAGAAGGATTCTATTGATTCTTGATCTATGGATTTTAAAGTTCATTAAATAACCTTCGGTTTCTAACTGAGAGTCGATCATATGTTGATAGTCTTTGATGATTGAGTCTATGTTTACGCAAGAAGGTTGGTTTTCGTTTGAGCAATGAACTAGCTTTTCGAAGGTTCTTTTTAAAATTCTTTCACGAATAATCATGAGGTCTTTCGATTTTTTATATCTCTCAATAGAGAAATTATAGCTTTCAGTTTCTGTATAAGACTTAGTAATAATTAGATTTTGTATTTTGTTTTTTTTTATTTCTAATTCTGCAATTTGCGATTGAGAAACCTGGAATTGTTCAATAAGATTGAATCCAAGATTATATTGTGCATCACCTCCATGATCCATCCAATTAAAGAGCACTGAATTTTTTTGATATTTTGCTGCTTGAATTAAGTTATTGATTTGTTTTATTTCAAGAGACCGAGCAACGCTTAAGGTGCCTACGTCTCGATAATTTAACTGATCTAAATTGTGAATTGGAATACTAGGTTCTTCTATTATTAATTTTTTAATTCCTTCTGGATTATTTATAGACAATATTTGTGCTAAGACAGATCTGTCTAGTTGAGTAGAAAGCTTGAATTGGTCCGCATTGAGAGAAAGTTCGTGTCGATATGCGGACCAACGATCCAATGTATCGTCGTTTGTTGAAGGTGGAAAGTAACTTTCAATATCGTCTAGTTTTAAAATAGATTCCTCAAGAATTTTAAGCGCTTGAGAATGGTGTAGATAAGTATATGCTGTACTTTCTAAATCTGTGGCAATATCAGCCTGAATAATATTAAAGGCATCACTTTGGGCTTTACCTTGAAGACTTAACTTTTTAGCAAGTAGCCATCGATTAGGTAGGAGGAAGGGAGCCAAATCAAAGATTGCTATAGGAACTGCAAGAGGACTGAGGGATGCTACCATGAGCGCAGATTTTAGGCTAATATGTGGTAAAAGGTTGAGATAAGCTGCCCGGGCTGTTTTTTTTACTTGAATGACATGTTCCAATTCAATTTGAGAATCAAAATTTCTTTTAAGGGCTCGGGTAATAGCCTCTTGAAGAGTATAATTTTCAGGGACTTCATAAGTAATTGGATCGTCAGTAGGAAATAGGTCTCCTGAAAGTGAGTAGAGGGAGACATTATGAGCAGTATAAGCTTCGAGTCTGAACTGGTTTTCATTGATGCAAACTTTCATTTGAAGCGTTGATTGATGAGAGTAACAAGTAACTTCGGGTTGATCGGGGTCTTTTTTTTTCTTTTTAAGAGTGAAGGATTGGGGGCTGAGCGAGGGTAGGGTGATCTCCATTTTGCTTTGACTCAGAATCTGAATAGATATCTTTTCAAGTAGATTTTGTTGAAGGTCCTTCAGGTTGAGGTTTAGTAATTGGCTTGTTTGATAGAAAGCTTCAATGCTTACTGGACGACGAAGGGTTTCTGTTTCTTTTCTTTCAAATAGAATGCCTGCGTATTGGCCTGAGGGTATGGGTTCTCTGCATGCGGTTATGCTCATGAGTAGTAGAATGATTCTTATGTAAAATAAATCCCCATAGAGTGACGGATAAAACTGCTGAACTAATCTGAAATGAGTCATGTTTACCCGTCCCCCAGTGCGAAACCATAACTGGATGGCCGATCAGATGTCAAATGCCCTTCTGATCGTTTAGTTCACCTGGATGACAAATCGGAGCAGGAATAGAATGGATTTCAATTGACTATTTTTTTTTGGCATGGTCTTTAGTCATTCAATCTTTCATGATACTTCTTAGTATTTCCGCAGCCTTTGTTGGGTTTGTTCACTCGCTTGCTCCAGGCCACTGGCTGCCGGTTGTGTTAATGGCAAAAATGCGTAAGTGGCCGATGAAAACGGCTGTAGCTGGGGCTATTGTTACAGCTTCAGGGCACATTTTTTTATCGATTCTCCTCGGTTTGGTTTCTATTTGGGTGGGTGTCCATTTTCTTTCACAGTATGAAGAATTAATAGAAAAATATGCAGGATTAGCATTAGGGATATTTGGCTTGGTTTATGGTGGGTTATCTTTTTTGAGGCATTCTCATTGTCATGGTCATACGCATCATGGGCCTGTCCTTCAGCAGCAAAAGACTCCTTTTGTTTTCTTGTTTTCTTTGGGGTTTTCGCCTTGTATAGCCGTTCTTCCTGTTTTTGCTGCTGCGGCTTCTGAAGGTTCTACGGCTACGATTCTCACTGTTTTTGCTTTTTCATTAGGGGTATTGGCTTCATTTATTGGCTCGACTGTTGTGGTGTCTCTCGGATTGGTTAAGCTAGATCATCCTGTTTTTGAACATTATGGAGATGTTATTACTGGTTGTGGGGTGGCTTTGATGGGATTTTTGCTTTTTTATTTGTCTCATTAATTGACAGTATTCAGCTCGTGCCCAACCTTATAGGATGCCATTGTATGAATACAAGTGTTTGAGTTGTGAAAAAATTTGTGAAGTGATGCAGAAATTTTCTGATGCGCCGTTGGAGTCTTGTCCAGACTGCCAAGGTTCTGTTACTAAATTGGTGAGTTTAGGTTCATTTTCTTTAAAAGGGAGTGGCTGGTATACCACTGATTATAAGCGCGCTCCTGCTCCAGTAGCCCCCGTTGCTTCTCCTTCCGTTCCTACTCCCACTCCTGTAGTGAGTGGTGCTGTGTCCCCGATTGCTCCTGTTGCCTCTCAACCCGTTTCTTCAACAGCGACGAAGCCTACTGAGACTAAATGAGTGAAATTGAGAAGTACTGTTTTATTAGTTCTATTTTTTTATTATAGAGCATTTGCAATGCCTTTTAGTGATTCGCAGTTGGAACAAGTTGTAGAATGGTTAAAAGGGGATTCATCCATTGAGTTTTGTCAGCAAGCGGTTGGTACTTTGAATCGTTTGAATGCTGAAGAGGGTTTACCGATCCAGGAAAAAATTCATGTTTTTTCGATTTTAGGGGTTGCATATTCAAAATTAGCAGAGTTTGAAGTAGATCCTTCTGGAAACTTTCAGAGAAGTATAAAAAACTATTTGGACGCTTTAAAGTTAGATGAGAGTTGGAGAAATTATTCCCAAATGACTATTAAGCAATTTCGGATGATATTAAATATGGGTCGGTCCTACCATAAGTTAGCTAAATTAGGAGTGAATTCTAAGCAAAATTTTGAAGAATCCATTAAAATTTATAATCAGTCTTTAAATTATATAAAATTTTCAAAAAATGCGGCACTTTATCGAAACTATTATTTTAATATATTAGTGGGTCAAGCTGGGGCTTACTTTCAGTTGGCTGATAGTGGAAAAGGTCAAAGCGAAACGGTTTTGGTTCGTGAGTTGCAGTGGGATTACCTTGGCAAGGAAGTGATC
>CAIYTD010000058.1 GCA_903928955.1 Oligoflexia bacterium
TAAAATGAAAGAAGAATTAGAAACACTCCAAACAAAACTCAATCGCTTTCAATTAGCTTGGCAAAACATCTCAGAAACCGATCAAAAAGCAAAAGGAATCATCCAGGAACATTGGGAATCTAAACAAATAATTGCAGATCTTCATGAATCGATTGATCTTGAAAAAAGACAACGACAAACACTCGAAGAACGAGTCGCTAAAGAAAAACGCGAAAAACAACTTGCACTCAGCTGCCTTCATACGGCAGAGTCTAGATTAGCTCAAATGACTCAAGAGCTGCAGGAGGCCAGAAGCCAAAAAATGCAAAAAATAATTGAAAACGAAGAAAATTATTTAGAATTAAAATTTTAAATGAATCCATTTAATAAGAAATTTGGAACTCATTTTATACAATCAATTCCTCAAAAATCCGGTGTCTATCAAATATATAATAATCAATCTGTTTTAATTTATGTGGGAAAAGCAAAAAATCTTCGTAGACGATTGGGAAATTATAAAAATGCGAAGCGAAAAAAAAAGCACCAGAAAATGAAGGAAATAATTAGTGAAGCATCTTTTATTAAATATGATGTATGCGATTCTGAACTGCAAGCACATCTTTTAGAAACAAAACTCATACAGTCTTTTCGACCAAAATGGAACGTAGTCGGTGCTTTTTATTTTATGTACCCAATGATTGGAATGCTACAGCAATCAAACAACCTCATTTTTATCTATACAACTCAACCTCACTTGTTTTCGAATTTTATTTTTCACGGAGCATTTCGCTCGAGAGAAATTACTCGAGACGCTTTTTTTTCTCTTATTCGATTGATGAAATATATAGGTCACTCGCTAGCAGCAAGCAAAATTCCAGCCTATCCATCTATTAAATACTCCTATGTTTATGGATTTCGACAGCTTCCTTCTGGTTGGTTTGCAATTTGGGAACTTTTCTGGAAAGGCGAATCAAAAACTGCTTTAGAACTTCTCATTCTCGAACTAGTAGAGAACGCTGGAGCAAGAAAAAATGCGCAACAAATTCAGCAATATATTAATAAATTGAATCGCTTTTGGATTCATGAAGCTCAATTACTCAAAAAAGTAAGATCAAAATTGAACTACCTAGAATATCCGGTAAGTCAGCAGGAAAGAGACTTAGTGTTTCTAAAATACCGTTATCAAACACGCCGTAAAATTCCTGGTCCGTCGTTTACGGAGGATAGGACATCAACAGCCAATCGAAAAGAAGAGAAAACGTGTCCGGCCAGTCCTTGCAGAGGAGAAAAATGACAGCCCCGTTTGATAAACGGAACTTAAGGGGATAGAATTTACCGAATATCCTTCAGTGGATAAAAGGGTATTAAAAGCAGACCAAGAGATGTAGTTTATACTACTGTTAGGATAAGTTACTCTAATGACCAGCCAATAGATTTCCGATGCAGACAATACTGGAGGCTGAGTCCATATAAAATAATAGGAACTAGCAAAAGCATTACTAATAGCAGAAGCATCTATTGAATTGGAAGTAGCTAAGATTATTTGACTCGGAGCATTATTTATATTTGTTTGAATAGAAGCTGTAAGGCTTTGAGTACCAGCTGAAAAGAATCCTGTCTTTTTCAGCTCTACTCTACTCCAAATAGATGTGCCCGCCCTAGTTAATATAAAAGATTGAGCAATCGCAGTCCCACCTAAATCAGAATCACCAATACAAACCCTCATTTCGTCTGTCCCAGAAACATTGAAATAAGAAGCTAAAGTGCAATCATTAGAAGTAGAAGCTCCACACCCAGATACTAAAAAAATTAAAGCGGATAAAAAAATTCTTTTAATAGATTTATAAAAATGAGAGCTACTTATAATAAACCTCCTGATGAAGTGAGTTTTTTGACACACCTTTTTTCGTAAGAAGTGCTTTTACCTCAGTAATCATTCCTCCATGCCCACATAAATAATATTCAGTCTCAAGCCACGGAAAGTTATCTCCTAAATGTTGCAAATAGTGAGTCACACGACCATTAAAGTCTTTTCCGTTAGACTCAGTGCCCTGAGAAACAGCGGTTATAAAATTCAGTCCTGAAAAGTTTCTCAATTCCAAGTCATAAAGAAGCTCGGCTTCAGTTCGAACACCGAGTAAACAAGAAGCTTTTACGGGGGGATTAGATCGATAATTTTGCGAAAGTAAAATAGATCGAAAAGGTGCGATTCCCGTCCCAGTAGCAATAAAACAAGCATGCCTGCCAAGTTTCGGCTTATAAATAAAATCACCGTATGGAGCAATCCCCCGAAAGGCATCGCCTGGCCGAAGTTTATAAAGATATTGAGTTCCTGGACCACCCTCCACTACTTTAATACAAAGTTCAAACGAATCCCTTTCAGGAGAAGAAGCAATGGAATAGGCGCGCCGTAAGTCTCGTCCATTCGGCCCAGCACCAGGAATAATAATACTTATAAATTGCCCCCCTTGAAAATGCAAAAGCCGGTCCGTATTAAATGTAATTTCAAAGACAGTCGGTGTGAGCATTCGAAAAGATTCCACTTTACAAACAAATTCAGCCGCTTTCATATTTAATTTTTCTCCATGAGGGATACTTTATCCTACCCCAGAATCGAGTTTGACGCCACTCTCCAGTTAGGATACCACTGAGAGATGTTTGGACTCAGTCTTGGGCATTTAATCATTCTTACAGTGGTTATCCTTCTTTTTGGTCACAAACGCTTACCCGAACTAGGACACGCGCTAGGAAAAGGAACAGGCGCATTTAAACGCGGCTTAGAAGGTAAAGGACCAGATGATGAGGATGAGAACCTACCCAAAAATTAGACTGACTCCATTTTGATCGCTTGGGCGATCAAAATTGCCTTTTTATGCACTGAATCACCCAATAACTCCTAAGAACTATCGATTCACCCCATCAAATCGATGCTCATATTAAAAATTGGTATTGCCCCCTTTTAGAATTTTCACTAACATTTTATTGGAGTTCAACCCTCTGAGGTAGATAGCTGTGGTGAATGCAATAAAACAAGAAAAAAACAATATTCTATTCGTTCGTTTGATTGGATCTATTGAAGAAACTGTAAATTTTGATGAATTACTAGGTCCAGCTCCATCAGAAATGGAAATAAACTGTAAAGAAATTCCGAGAATAAACTCAGTAGGAGTTAAAGCTTGGATTAAATATTTTCAGAACTGCCATAAAAAAGGAACCGTGCTCAGATTTACAGAATGCTCAATAGCAATAGTAGAACAAATAAATTTAATTTCTAATTTTACTTGTGGAGGTTCGGTCGAATCTATTTTTTTACCTTTTTCCTGTAGTTCTTGTAAGTCTGAGCTAATTGCTCTTTATAAAACTGCTGATCTGAAAAAGCTTCAGTTAAAACTTCCAGAATTCAAATGCACTAAATGCAGTAATCCGGCGAATTTTGATGATATTTTAGAAGAATATTTAGCTTTCCTAATAAGATAAGAGAGAAAATATTGTCTAAATCACTTTTACTTATTTCAGATCATCCAGATGATTCCAGATTTGCCGAAGAAACTGCAATAGCAGCAGAATTATCTCTCAAGCATGTTACTGACCCTTACGCAGGGGCTACTTTGATTTCTGAAGAAGAAATTGACGTTATTTTTGTAGATGTTTCATCAGAAAACAAGTACCAGACTTTCGAAACAGCAATTCAGGAAAAAGTTGGATTATTCTCTAGTAAGATTAATTCAAATGCGATTCATTTTATCACTTTAGAAGGCTTAGAAAATGCCCAATACTTAATTCAAAGCCCTCTCTTTGGTCACTTTTTTATCAGAAACTACGGTAATCCAAAGGAATCTGGCCAACACTATGGGCGCATCGTCAAAGCGACTTTAAATGAAAAATGCTTTGGACTGAAAGGTTTGCTCAAACCTGAATCTAAAATTCAAACGATTAAACTCACTATTTCAACTCAAAAACATACCACTGTTGAAGTAATAAAATCTTACCTTTTAGCTGCAAAATTTCAAAGTCGAATAGCTACTTCCATTGCAAATGCAGTCGATGAACTCCTAATGAATGCTATTTTTGATGCACCCGTAGATGAATTGGGAAAACCTATTTTTACAACTCTCGCTAGAACCACAGTGCTTAAACTTGAAAATAATTCGTCTGTCGAAATTCAAATTGGTTTTGATGGAGAATACGTAGGAATTTCAGCAATGGATCACTTTGGAAGTTTAGATAAAGCTAAACTTCTTTCGCATATTTCTAAAATCTACGTTAAGGAAGAATATATAGTTAAAAATACATCAGCAGGAGCTGGAATTGGTTTAGCAACTGTTTTTCGTTCAGGAGGAAGTTTATTCTTTATAAGTGAGTCCAAACTACAAACGGAAGTAATTGTTTTTTTTAAAAAAACAGCAAATTTTCGTGAATTTAAAAACCA